>JAEWHZ010000305.1 GCA_023387585.1 Pseudomonadota bacterium | reverse complement strand
CGACAATCCGCTTGTCAAGCGTCCCCAAGGTGTTATTTCAACCGCCAGGGCCTATAGCTCAATGGTTAGAGCCGTCCGCTCATAACGGACTGGTTCCAGGTTCGAGTCCTGGTGGGCCCACCATTTTCCATATCTCTCACGGCAATTCGCTCCGCTCACGCCTTCGATGGAGTGGAAAACGAGCGCTTCGGCGTCAGAACTGGAAGCGCAGCGAGGCGCCCAGATCGGCGCGCAAGACGTCATCGATCCGGTAGGGGTTTATGGCGGTGTACGGCCCGACATTGCCGCTTCTCGTATCGCCGGTTGCAAAACCGCCCACATAGATGAGCGAAGCGTCGAGGTTCAGTACGGCATTGGGACCAATCCGATGTTGGACACCGGCCCCGACCCGGGCGGCGGGATTGAACTGCGAATGGGCCGCGACGTGAGCGACGGGATCGCCGTTGTTCTTGGCATCGCTTTCGAGCACGCCTGAAAGTGTATTGAGGGACATTCCCAGGCCCAGGGAACCTTTCAGGACGATCGTATCCGACAGGGGGTGATCATAAGCGACATTTCCGAAAACGGCGTTGCTGATGGCCGTTCCCGCAAATTCGGAAGAAAGGTCGTATTCAGGGAAGTCGGCCGTCCAGCCAATTCCGCCCCGGACGTGTTGGTAGGATATGAAGACCGACGTCGATGGGTCGAACCGGTAGCCGATATGGCCACCAAATCCCGCCGTCAGTCCGAATCTGACATCGCCGACGATGCTGCCGCCGGCGGCGGGTGCGCCTCCGTCAGTCGTGCGCGAGGATCCGAAAGCGGCGCCGCCATAAACATCGATTCCGGCGAAAGCGCCCATGCCGCCCGCAGCCGCCGAGAGAGGGGCGGCCGCCCATGCGACAGAGGCCAGGAGCAGGATTTTCAGCTTCATCGCCACCTACCAGAGTTTGGTCAAGCCTAAGTAGGTTATGGTGAACGGAGTGCTAACGGCGCGGACCCATCCCCGTCACCGTCCCGCGCAACCCATTCCGCGCGCGGCCGTTTCCTCGCGGAAAGGAGACCCTCATGCGCGGCAACACCAGGATTGCGATCGGCATAGCCGTGGGCCTCGCCATCGGGGTCGCCGTCGACCGGGCGATGGATACGGGCGGCATCTGGATCGGCGTCGGGCTGGCCCTCGGCATCGCGCTGGGCAGCGCGTGGAAGGCCGGGAGCAGGCGGGACGAGTAGCCTGAGCCTCAGTTCCAGTGCCGGCTCAAGGCCTGCAATATGTCGGTGCGGCTGACCTGGCCGACGAAGCGGCCGTGGCGGGTGACGGGGAAGCGGCGGAAGGCGCTGGCGATCATGGTCTCGCAGGCGCTGACCAGGTCGAGCTCGGCGTCGAGCACCTGCGGGTCGGGCGTCATGTAGTCGGAGACCGTGCCGCCCCATTGCTTGTAATAGGAGGCGCTGAGCGCGGCCTTGAGGCAATCGCGCTTCGACAAAACGCCGACCAGTTCGCCCTCCGCATCGAGCACGCAGGCGCCGGAGACGCCGGTTTCGAGCAATATGGCGACGGCGCGCACGATCTCGGTTTCCGGTGTGAGGGTGACGAGTTCGACCTTCATCACATCGGCCACACGGGGCAGGCGCGCGGGGTTCATGATGCGTCGCCCTCACGGTCGGGGCAGGCATGGCAGGCGCCGCCGCAGGCGATGCCGCCGCACGAGCCGCGGATCGGCGCGCGGCCCATCAGAACGCCGACGGCCAGCGCGGTGACGGCGAGGATGGCGAGGACGATGGCGGCGAGAATGGTCTGCATGGGGTTTTCCTAACCCGCCATCAAGGCGGAAAAGCCGCGGCTGGCGCGCGGGACGGCGCCGGTTTCACCGCGCAGCAGGAACAGCGCCGGCAGGTTCTCGGCCTCGGCCAGCGCCAGCCCGTGTTCGACGCCGAGCACCAGCAGGGCGGTGGCCAGCCCGTCCGCCGTCATGGCCGAGGGATGGACGACCGAGACCGAGGCGATATGGGTGCGCAGCGGCTCGCCGGTGTCGGGGTCGATGGTGTGGCTGTAGCGCCGCCCGCCGACCTCATAGGCATTGACCGCATCGCCCGAGGTCGCCAGCGCCATGTCGGTGGCGAAGAGGCGGGTGTGGACGCCGCCGGCCACGGGATCGGCGATGCCGAGCCGCCATGGCCGGCCATCGGGACCCGTGCCGGCCGCCAGCAGCTCGCCGCCGATCTCGATCAGGAAATCCGCCTGCCTCATTTCGCGCAAGCGCGCGGCGACAAGATCGAGCGCATGGCCTTTGGCAATGCCGCACAGGTCGAGCGACAGGCCGGCATCGGCCTTGCCCAGCACTGTGCCGTCGCAGCTCAGCCCGGTGAAATCGCCGGTGCGCTCGCCGTGCATCGGGCCGAAACCGTAGCGGCCGACCAGCGGGCCGACCGTGGGGTCGAACGCTCCGCCGCTCCAGGCGGCGATACGCAGGGCTTCGGCGGCGACATGGGCCAGCGCCGGGTCGACGGCGTGATTGCCGGTTGCTGCGGCGTTGAAGCGCGACAGATCGCTGTCGGCGCGGAACGGGCTCATTGTGCGGTCGACGGCGTCGAGCACCGCCGCGATGGCTTCAGGCTCGCCGCCTTCCATGCCTTGCGGCAGGGTGACGGTCCAGCTTGTGCCGAAGGCGCGGCCGGAGAGCCTTACGACGTCCCGCGCCACCGCCGGCAGAGCCGTCAGCGCCACGGTGCCGGCAAGTCCGCCCAAAAGCTGTCTGCGGGTGATCGGCATGGCTCAGATCCCGAAATCGTCGTTGAAGATGGCGTCGCGCTCGACGCCGCAATCGTCGAGCATGGCGTAGACGGCCTCGATCATCAGCGGCGGGCCGCACAGGTAATATTCGCAGTCCTCGGGCGCGGAATGATCCTTGAGATAAGCGGTGTAGGCCACGTCGTGGACGAACCCGGTGGCGCCGTGCCAGTCGTCGCCGGCGGCGGGGTCGGACAGGGCGGGCGTCCAGGTGAAATTGGGGAAGCGCCGGGCGAGGTCGTCGAATTCCTCGGCATAGAACAGCTCGGCGCGCGAGCGGGCGCCGTACCAGAAGCTGATCCGGCGATTGGTGCCGATGCGCTCGAGCTGGTCGAAGATGATGGCGCGCAAGGGCGCCATGCCGACGCCGCCGCCGATGAACACCATCTCCTTTTCCGTGTCCTGGGCGCCGAAATGACCATAGGGGCCGGCGAGCTCGACACTGTCGCCGGGCTTGAGCCCGAACAACCACGACGAGACCAGTCCGGGCGGCGCGTCGGGCACGCCGGGCGGTGGGGTGGCAAGCCGGATGTTGAGCACGATGCTGCCCTTGTCCTGCGGGCGGCTGGCGACGGAATAGGCGCGCGACACCGGCTCCGTGCTGCGCGCGACCAGCCGCTCGAGCCCCATGCCGGTCCAGGCGGCGCGATGCGCTTCGGGAATGTCGAGGCTTGAAAAGGCGAGCTCATAGGGTGGGGCGGTCACCTGCACGAAGCCGCCGGCGTGGAAGTCGAAATCGACACCCTCGGGCACCGCCATGACGATCTCGCGGATCAGCGGCGTCAGCGCCCGCACCTCCGTGACGGTGCAGGCCATGCTGGCGACGCCCAGCACCGCCTCGTCGACCGCGACCGCCATGTCCTGGCGCACGGTGACCTGGCAGGCGAGGCGCGTGCCGTCGCGCAAATCGGCCGGCGACAGCCGCGCCGCCTCGATCGGCAGCGGCTCGCCGCCGCCCGACAGCCCGCTCACCCGGCACAGCCCGCAGGTGCCCGCGCCGGCGCAGGCCGAGGGCACGGCGATGCCGTTCTCGTTGAGGATGTCGAGCAGCTTGCGGTTGCCGGCCCCCATGATCTCGCGCGCGCCGTTGACGGTGATGGTGACCGGGCGCGAGGGCAGCAGGATTTCGCGCGCCCCATGCACCAGCAGGGCCAGCAGCACCAGCAGCACCGAGAGGAAGAGGAGGGCGAGCAGGATGTCGATCATATCACGCGCACCCCGGCAAAGGCCGAGAAGGCCATGGAGATCAGGCCGGTGACGATGAAGGCCATGCCCAGCCCCTCGAGCCCCTTGGGCACGTCGGCATAGCGCAGCCGCTCGCGGATGGCGGCGAGGGTGACGATGGCCAGCGCCCAGCCGATGCCGGTGCCGAGTCCGTAGACGGCGCTTTCGGCGAAGTCGTAGCGGCGCTCGACCATGAACAGGCTGCCGCCGATGATGGCGCAGTTGATGGCGAGCAGCGGCAGGTAGATGCCGAGCGCGCGGTAAAGGCCCGGCATGAAGCGGTCGAGCGTCATTTCCAGCACCTGCACCAGCGCGGCGACGATGCCGATGAAGGTGATCAGCCGCATGAACCCCAGATCGACATCGGGCAGGCCGAGCCAGCCCAGCGCGCCGGTGCTGAGCAGATGGGCGTGCAGCAGATAGTTGAGCGGCACGGAGATGGTCTGCACCACGATCAGCGCGATGCCGACGCCGAGCGCGGTTTCGACGCGCTTGGACACGGCGAGATAGGTGCACATGCCGAGAAAGAACGAGAGGGCGAGGTTTTCCTCGAAGATGGCGCGCTGGAACAGCTCGATCACGGCTGCACCTGCCTTTCCGGCTCGTAAAGCGCGAATTCGCGCGCTTCCTGCTGCACGGGTCGCAGGCTGCGGATCGCCCAGATCAAGAGGCCGAGGATGATGAAGGCGCTCGGCGCCAGCAGCATCAGTCGCATGGGCTGGTACCAGCCGCCATCGCTGGCCAGCGGCATGATGCCGAAACTCATCAGCGTGCCGGCGCCGAACAGCTCGCGGATGACGGCGACGACCAGCAGCACCAGGGCATAGCCGGCACCGTTCCCCAGCGCGTCGAGCATCGAGGGCAGGGGCCTGTTGTGCAGTGCGAAGGCCTCGGTGCGGCCGAGCACGATGCAGTTGGTGGCGATCAGCGAGACGAACACCGACAGCCGCTGGCTCATCTCATAGGCATAGGCCTGCAGGAACTGGTCGGCGACGATCACCACCGAGGCGATGATGGTGATCTGCACGATGATGCGGATCGAGGCCGGGATGTGGTGGCGGATCAGGCTGATGATGCCGGCCGACACGGTCAGCACCACGATCAGCGCCGCCGACAGCGTCATCGCCGTCGAGACGGACGTGGTCACCGCCAGCGCCGAGCAGATGCCCAGCACATGCACCGTCACCGGGTTCTTGTCGATCAGCGGATCGGTGACGGCCTGAAGGCTCTTCAGCATCACGCTCCTTTCTGCCGCAGCGTGTCGAGCCAGGGGCCGAAACCCCGCGGCCCGAGCCAGAAATGGATCATGTCGGTGACGGCGTAGCCGGTGACCGAGGCGCCGGAGATGCCGTCGACCTCATGCGGGCCGGAGGCGGCGTCGCGCACCACCTCGATCACCACCTCGCCGTCCTCGGTCACGGATTTGCCGGCCCATTGCGCCTGCCAGGCCGGCTCGGTGATCCGCCCGCCGAGGCCCGGCGTCTCGCCCTGCTCATAGACGGTGAAGGCGGCGACGGTTTCGAGATCGCCCTCGAGCGCCAGATAGGCGCGGATGGTCGACTGGTAGCCATTGCCGTAGATGGGCAACACCACCAGCGCCAACGCGCCGTCGCGGCGCACCACATAGGCCTGGGCGAAATTCTCGCGCTGGCCGATGCCGGCCAGATCCTCGGCGCGGCTCAGCGCGGTGCTGTTGGCGGGATCGGCGGCCATGGCGAGCTGGTCGAAGCTGGAGACGTCGATATCCTCCGCCAGCGTGCCGGCATCGAGATCGACCACGACGATCTCGACCGCGTCGGCGCCGGCTTCTTCCAGAATCTCGCCGATGCCGGGCAGGCCCGCCAGCATGGCGCTCATCAGCCCCTGCCGCTCGGCCTCGACATTGGCCTGGATGGCGGGGCGCAGCAGCACGGCGGCGGTCGAGACGGACAGGCCGCAGGCGATGGCGACGATCAGCGCGATGCCGACCGTCTTCGCCCGATCGGTATTGGGGCGGGCGAGGAAGCGCTGGAAGGGATTGTCAGCCATGGCGCCTCGCCCTGTGCGATATATTGGCGGCGATGACCACCTGGTCGAGAAGCGGCGCGAAGATCGCCGCCATCAACACGGCGAAGACCAGCGCGCTGACCGCCGTTCCCGCCTGCAGGAACAGCGCCACCAGCAAGCCGAACAGCGCCCCATGCGCCAGCCGGCCCCAATTGGTCGCGGCCGATGCCACCGGGTCGGCGACGAGAAACAGCAGCACCAGCCAGAACAGCCCGGTGCCGCCAAGCGCGAACAGCGCCCCGTCGCCCTGTGCCCAGCCCATCAGGACGAAAATGGCGATGGCGCCGGCAAGGATGCGCCAGTTCGCCTGTCCCGCGACCAGCAGCACGACCAGCGCCGGCGCCAGCGTCCAGACCGCGATCTGCGGCGTGTCGCGATAGCCGTCTGCGGCGAAGGAGAACATCAGGAAGGCCAGCGTCACCACCGCCGGGTGCAGCACATTGCGCCCCAGCCCGCCGAAGACCAAGAGGCCGATGACGATGCCGAATGTGCCGCCGAGCGCAAACTGCCAGACCGGTGCGCTTTCCGGCGTAAGCAGGGCGACGAGGATGGCCATGGAAACGCCTTCGAGCCCGAAACCCTGCTTGCGGATGCGCGCGAAGACGAATTGCCAGAAGAGGGCAACGGCGCCGACGACCGCGAGGCGTTCGAGCACGCCGACGCCGTTCTCGACGACGAACCAGACCAGCGGCAGCGCGAGACCCGCCAGCACCGGCAGTTGCCCGCGCAGCCATGGTGATGTCGGGATGGAATAGAGGCGCGAAAGGATCATCGGGCCGCCTCCAGATCGTCGAGCACGCGGCGCAGCATGCGGCCGAAATCGGCGCCGCCATCGACATGGGCGAGCAGCGCCAGATCGTCCTCGCCCAGCTCCAGCGCGCCGAGTTTTTTCGCGCTTTCGGTATCGCCGACGCTGATGGCGCGCAGAAAGGGCAGCGCCAGGATGCCCGGCGGGGCGGCGCGCTCATGCAGCGCGGTGGGCAGGATGGCGCCCGAGCCTCGGCGCAGCCAGCTTGCGGCATGGTCGAGCCAGTTGCGGCGCTCG
>JAEWHZ010000298.1 GCA_023387585.1 Pseudomonadota bacterium | reverse complement strand
GGCATAAGGCAAAGTGTTGGCGAGGCAAAACGCCGATTTGACGGCGGTTCGGACTTTCCTGTTGCCAATCGGCTGCAACCCTCCTAAACGCTAGCCTGAGGCGCAAGCCTTTGCCACCACGGTGGGCGCGGCGCAGAATTTTGCCGCCGTCGGCCGAAGAATCAATCCCCTCCGGGATGTCTTCGACGGACAATCGAGCGGCATCCATGCGCCTCCAGGCACATCCCTTGTGCCGCGGACTCGAGGCTGCGAACGGGCCCGACAAGCTCTATCGACACCTGCCTCGCACAAGAATTTCGGCCTCGCGGCCGAACGGCCGGGCGTTGCGGCGCGCGGCCCAAACAGGACGAGGTCAAATGGCCCCAGATTGCGGCAGCGGCGAAGCGATTGCTCCAGGCAATCGCGAATGCATGCAGTCCCGCATCGGGCTTCCGGCCGGATCTTTCGGCGCCTCGGGCGCCACCCTCTCACCAAAATACGCCTCGCATGGCACCGCGGCCCGGAGGCTGGCATCGCCCCCTCCCTCCTGCGGCGCGCGAGCGCGCGGAGTTGTCTTGAATGGCTACCAAAAGAATGCTGGTGGATGCCATCCACCCGGAAGAAACACGGATCGTCGTCACATCGGGTAACCGGCTCGAAGAGTTCGATTTCGAAAGTGCCAGCCGCCGGCAGTTGCGCGGCAACATCTATCTCGCCAAGGTGACGCGGGTCGAACCCTCGCTGCAGGCGGCTTTCGTCGAATATGGCGGCAACCGCCACGGTTTCCTCGCCTTTTCCGAAATCCACCCCGACTATTACCAGATCCCGGTGGCCGACCGCGAAGCGCTGCTGAGCGCCGAGGCGGCGGACCATGCCGACGACCACCACGACGATCATCATGACGAGCCGGCCGAGACGGCGGAGCCCGAGGCCAATGGCGACGGCGACGAGAACGGCAATGGCGAGAACGGCAATGGCGCCGGCAATATCGAGCAGGCGCCGGTCAACCGCGAGCCGGTCGAATCGATCGGCGGCGCCGACGCGCTCGAGGAAGTGCCGGAGCGGCGCCAGCGCAACCAGATGCGCCGCTACAAGATCCAGGAAGTGATCAAGCGCCGCCAGGTGATGCTGGTGCAGGTGGTCAAGGAGGAACGCGGCAACAAGGGCGCTGCGCTGACCACCTATCTCTCGCTCGCCGGACGCTATTCGGTGCTGATGCCGAACACGGCGCGCGGCGGCGGCATCTCGCGCAAGATCACCAATGCAGCCGACCGCAAGCGCTTGAAGGAAATCACCTCGGACCTCGAAGTGCCGCAGGGCATGGGCGTGATCCTGCGCACGGCCGGCGCCAGCCGCACCAAGGCCGAGGTGAAGCGCGACTTCGAATATCTGATGCGGCTGTGGGAGAACGTGCGCACGCTGACGCTCAAGAGCGAGGCGCCGTGCCTCGTCTATGAGGAAGGCTCGCTGATCAAGCGCACCATCCGCGACCTCTACAACAAGGACATCGACGAAGTCCTCGTGGCCGGGGACGAGGCCTATCGCGAGGCCAAGGACTTCATGAAGATGATCATGCCGTCCCACGCCAAGAACGTGAAGCCTTATGCCGAGGACCAGCCGGTCTTCTCGAAATACGGCGTCGAGCAGCAGCTCGACCAGATGTTCTCGCCGCAGGTGACCCTGCCCTCGGGCGGCTATCTGGTCATCAATCCGACCGAGGCGCTGGTCTCGATCGACGTGAACTCGGGGCGCTCCACCAAGGAGCACAATATCGAGGACACGGCGCTGCAGACCAATCTCGAGGCGGCCGAGGAAGTGGCGCGCCAGCTGCGGCTGCGCGACCTTGCCGGGCTGATCGTCATCGACTTCATCGACATGATGGAAAACCGCTCCAACCGGGCGGTGGAGCGCAAGCTCAAGGAATGCCTGAAGGACGACCGCGCCCGCATCCAGGTCGGCCGCATCAGCCATTTCGGGCTGATGGAGATGAGCCGCCAGCGCATCCGCTTCGGGGTGCTGGAGAGCTCGACCCACAAATGCCCGATCTGCGACGGCACCGGGCTGGTGCGCTCGACGGAGAGCCTGGCGCTCGCCGCGATGCGCCATGTCGAGGACCATGTGCTGCGCAAGCCGGGCCAGTCGATCAATGTGCGCGTGCCGGTGGAGGTGGCGCTCTATATCCTGAACTTCAAGCGCGAGACGCTGGTGGCGCTCGAGGCCAAGAACGCGCTGTCGATCACCATCACCGCCGATTCCAAGCTGATCGGGCACCAGTTCGGCATCGAGCGCGGCGAATCGCGCGCGCCGGCCGAATTGCGCCCCGTCGAGCATGTGCGCGTCGACAGCGCGGTGATCGACGACGAGGTCGAGGAGGAAATTGAGGATTCCGAGACCGAGGCCGAGGAGGCTTCGGCCGGCGGCGAGGGCAATGGCGAAGGCGGCTCGCGCCGTGGCCGGCGCCGCCGGCGGCGCCGCAATGGCGAGCGCAATGGCGAGGCCGTGGCACGCGAGACCGAGACCGGTGACAGCAGCGCGGATGAATCCGAAGGCGACGAGGCCGGCGAAACCGTATCGGCCGACGGCACGGACGGCGATGGCGAGACCCGCCGCCGGCGGCGTCGCGGCCGTCGCGGCGGCCGCCGCAACCGGCGCGAGGGCGATGCGACCGAGGTGAACGGCACGGTGGCCGACGACGATACCGGCGCGGTTTCGGAGATCGTCGAGGCCGTGGAAGCAGTCGAGCCGGAGGCCGTGACCGCCGAGCCCGCCGCGGCGGAGCCTGCCGAAGCGCCTGCGGTGGTTGAAGAGCCTGTTGCTGCCGAAGCGCCCGCGGCTGCCGAAGAGGCCCCTGCCCCGGAAGCCGTTGCCGAGGAAAAGCCCAAGCGCCGCACCACCCGCCGGCGCAAGGCCGATGCGGCACCGGCAGAAGCCGCAGCGGAAGCCGCCGAGCCGGCCGCGGAAGCTCCCGAGGCCGCCGAGCCGGCGCCCGAAAAGCCCAAGCGGCGCACCCGCACGCGCAAGGTCGATACCGAGCAGGCGGCAGCGAGTGCCGATGTCGCGGTCACCGAGCCGGTGGCCGCCGCGACCGAGGCCGTTGCGGAACCCGAGCCGGAGGCGCCCGCCGCCGAGCCGGCCCGCCCGCGCCGCGCGCGCAAGGAGGTGCCGGCCGAGGGCATCGTCGTGACGTCCTCGCCCGCCGCCCCGGTGGAAACGGCCGAGGAAGAACCGGAGAAGAAGAAAAAGGTCGGCTGGTGGCAGCGCCGCCTCGGCCTCGGCTAGGAAGTTTGCAAAAAAGGCGGCCTGCGGGCCGCCTTTTTTCTTTGCCCGATCTGGCAGGCCCGCCAAAGCTTCGGTAGCCCTCATCCTGAGGTGCGGCGAAGCGGCCTCGAAGGACGAGGGCGTGCCCGCCGCGATCTCCACTCGCCCGACCTCGTGGTTCGAGGCGCTCTGCGGGCGCGCCTCACCATGAGGTCTTCGATGTTTCCGCTTGAATGTCCGTCTCTAAGAGATTGAAAAATAAATATTTATAGTGGGCGATTCTGACAACGCCGGGGTCATTTCCCTGTCCTGACAAAACCTTCGAGCCGGTCGAGCGCTGCGTTGATGGTGGCGCGCGGGCCGGCGTAGCTGAAGCGGACGTAGCGGTTGCCGTCGGTGCGGTCGAAGTCGAGGCCGGGGGTGGCCGCGACGCCGGATTCGGACAGCAGGCGGCGGCATAAGTCGAGCGCGTCGTTGCCGTGCCTTCCGATGCCGGCATAGACGTAGAAGGCGCCGGTGGGGGGGACGTCGATCTCGAAGCCGAGCTGCGACAGGCCGTCGAGCAGCACGGTGCGGTTGGCGGCGTATTCGGCCTTGCGGGCCTCGGCATAGCCGATCTCGCCCAGCGCGACCCTGGCGGCGATCTGGCTGATGGTGGGGGCCGAAATAAACAGGTTCTGCGCCAGCATCTCGGCGCGGCGCTTCAGCGCCTCGGGCATGACCATCCAGCCGATGCGCCAGCCGGTCATGCAGTAGTATTTCGAGAAACTGTTGATGACGATGGCGTTTCGGGTGAACTCCAGCGCGCTGGCGGAGGGCGCGGCATAGTCGAGCCCGTGATAGATCTCGTCGGAGATGGCGCGCACGCCCAGATCGGCGCAGGCGGCGAGGACGTCGCGCAGCGCTTCGCGTGGGAGCGAGGCGCCGGTGGGGTTGGCGGGGCTGGCGAACAGCAGGCCCTCGAAGGGGGTTTCGGCATGGGCGCGGGCCACGTCATCGGCGCTCAGCATCCAGCCATTGCCGGCATGGAGCGGGATTTCGACCGGTTCGAAGCCGAGCCCGACCAGCGTGTTGACATAGGCCGGATAGCCGGGGCGGGTGATGGCGATCTTCGCGCCGGGCCGGAAGGCGGCGTGGAAGGCGAGGATGAAGCCGGAAGACGAGCCCATGGTGGCGAAGATCGCCTCGGGGTCGACGGCGACGCCGTGGCGGTCGCGATAATAGTCCGCCAGCGCCGCGCGCAGGGGCGGCAGGCCCTTGGCCGAGGTGTAGCCGAGCGGCGCGTCCATCGCCTGCCGGGCAGCTTCGATCACCGCCGGGGCGGCCGGAGTGCCGGGCTCGCCGAGCTCGAGATGGGCGATCTGCCTGCCTCCGGCCTCGAGGCGCTGGGCTTCGCGCAGGATGTCCATGGCGAGGAAGGGCTGCAGGTCGTAGGGCATGTCGGTCTCGTCGGATTTTCTGGCGGCGGATGGGGCCGTCAAACCACAGAGGGCATCGCTTCACAATCAAACGTGGCCGGCTCGCGCGGAATTCAGCGCAGGCTTGCGATTTCGAGGCTAGATTGGCGCTCGATTCGGAGGTGCCAGATGGCCAGGTTCGCTGTTCTGCTCATTGCCGCGCTCGGCCTGTTCGGCGCGGGGTTCGGGATATCGCAAGCCGTGCGGCCCGAACCGGAGCCGGGGCTGGACGCGGCGGCGGTGCGCGCCGTGGTCGAAGAGGTGCTGGCCGAGCAGGAGCCGGTCGAGGTGGCGGGGATCGATCCGGAGGAGCTCAATCCTTTGATCGAATCCTTCCTGATGGACGATCCGGCCATATTGCAGCGCATGTCGAACGCGCTCGAGACGCGGCTTGCCGCCGAGGAGCGGGCGCGCTCGACGCTCGCCATCGCGGCGCTGTCGGACAAGATCTTCGAGGCCGAGGGCCATGTGGTGCTCGGCAATCCCGAGGGCGACGTGACGCTGGTCGAGCTGTTCGACTATAATTGCGTCTATTGCCGGCAGGCGCTGCCCGACCTCGCCGAACTGCTGGACGAGGACGAGAATCTGCGGGTGATCCTCAAGGAGTTCCCGATCCTGTCGCCCGGCTCGCTCGATGCGGCGCGGGTGGGGGTGCTGGTCGCCGAATCCGATGTCGATTACTGGCAGTTCCACGAGGCGCTGTTTACCTCGCAAGGCCAGGTCGACCGCGAGGTGGCGCTGCGCGCGGCGGAAGCGCTGGGGCTGTCGCGGGTGTCGATCGAGCTCGACATGGAGACCGAGCGCGTGGCGCGGGTGATCCAGAACTCCTACGAGATCGCCCAGGGGCTCAACATCACCGGCACGCCGACCTACATCATCGGCGACGAGATCATCCCGGGCGCCATCGGGGCCGAGGAACTGCGCGAGCGCATCGCCAATATGCGCGAATGCGGCGAGACCCAGTGCGGGTGAGGTGGGAAGACCCCGCCTTAATGCCCTACCCCCTTCGCTTTTCCGTGCATTTGCGCTAACCGCTCTTGTGCCGGCACATGGGCCGGTTCACAAGGCTGGGATCATGGCCAAACGCATTCTCGTGCTCAACGGGCCGAACCTGAACATGCTCGGCACCCGCGAGCCGTCGATCTACGGCACCCAGACGCTCAAGGACGTCGAGCATTTGTGTTCGGACGCGGCGCGCAGGCATGGCCTGTCGGTCGATTTCCGCCAGTCCAACCATGAAGGCGAACTCGTCACCTGGATCCAGGATGCGCGGCGCACGGCCGATGCCATCGTGATCAATCCGGCCGCCTATTCCCATACCTCGCTCGCCATTCACGATGCGCTCAAGGCCGTCGGGCTGCCGGTGATCGAGGTGCATCTGTCCAACATTCACCAGCGCGAACCGTTCCGGCACCACTCCTATGTCTCGCTCGCCGCCACCGGCGTCATCTGCGGGCTCGGGATCGATGGCTATCGGCTCGCCATAGAAGCGCTGTCGGCGACGCTCGGCGATCGCGGCGCGCAAACGCAGGAGACCAAAGCATGACCACGTCCAGCCAGGTGGATCAGGACCTGATCCGGGCCATAGCTGAACTGCTGAACAAGGAAAACCTGGCCGAGATCGAGATCGAGCAGGACGATTTCCGCGTCCGGGTCACGCGCTCCTTCGGCAAGGAAGTGGTGAGCTACGCCGCGCCGCCCGTCCATCATGCGCCGGCACCGGCCGCGCCCGCTTCCCCGTCGGCGCCGGTCGCGGCCGCCGCGCCCTCGAACGAGGACCTGGCCGCCCTGCCCGGCACGCTGACCTCGCCCATGGTCGGCACCGCCTATCGCGCCTCGGAGCCCGGCAAGCCGGCCTTCGTCGAGGTCGGCGCCAAGGTGTCGGAAGGCCAGACCGTGCTGATCATCGAAGCCATGAAGACCATGAACCAGATCCCCGCGCACCGCTCGGGAACCGTCACCCGCATCCTCGTCGACGACGCGCAGCCGGTCGAATATGGCGAGCCGCTCGTCGTGATCGAATAAGGGCGGCGCAGGTGTTCCACAAAGTCCTCATCGCCAATCGCGGCGAGATCGCGCTGCGCATCCTGCGCGCCTGCAAGGAGTTGGGCATCCAGACCGTTGCGGTGCACTCCACCGCCGACGCCAACGCCATGCATGTGCGCCTCGCCGACGAGAGCGTGTGCATCGGCCCGCCCCCGGCGCGCGACAGCTATCTCAACATCCCCGCCATCATGGCGGCCTGCGAGATCACCGGCGCCGAGGCGGTGCATCCCGGCTACGGGTTCCTGTCCGAGAACGCGCGATTCGCAAAAATCCTCGAAGAGCACAATGTGCGCTTCATCGGCCCCTCCGCCCACCATATCGAGATCATGGGCGACAAGATCACCGCCAAGAAGACGGCGGTGGAGCTGGGCATTCCCGTGGTGCCGGGCTCCGAGGGCTCGGTCGACACCGAGCAGCAGGCGATCCGCACGGCGCGCGACATCGGCTATCCGGTGCTGATCAAGGCCACGGCCGGCGGCGGCGGGCGCGGCATGAAGGTGGCGCGCACCGAATCCGAGCTGCTGGTCGCCTGGTCGACGGCACGCACCGAAGCCAAGGCGGCCTTCGGCAACGATTCCGTCTATATGGAAAAATATCTCGGCAAGCCGCGCCATATCGAGGTGCAGGTGCTCGGCGACGGCCAGGGCAATGCCGTGCATCTGGGCGTGCGCGACTGCTCGCTGCAGCGGCGCCACCAGAAGGTGTGGGAGGAGGCCGGCGGGCCGACCATCACCCCCGAGGCGCGCGACGAGATCGGGGAAATCTGCGCCGCCGCCATGCGCAAGCTGAAATATTCCGGCGCCGGCACCGTCGAGTTCCTCTATGAGGACGGCGAGTTCTACTTCATCGAGATGAACACGCGCCTGCAGGTCGAGCATCCGGTGACTGAGCGCATCACCGGCATCGACATCGTCTATGAGCAGATCCGCGTCGCCTCGGGCGAGACGCTGTCGCTGAAGCAGGACCAGGTGCAGTTCTACGGCCACGCCATCGAGCTGCGCATCAACGCCGAGGACCCGCAGACCTTTGCGCCCTCGCCTGGCACCATCACCTTCTACCACCCGGCGGGCGGGATGGGCGTGCGCGTCGATTCGGCCGTCTATCAGGGCTACAGGATCCCGCCCTATTACGACTCGCTGATCGGCAAGCTGATCGTCTACGGTCGCGACCGCGAGGAATGCCTGATGCGCCTGCGCCGGGCCATCGACGAATTCGTGGTCGACGGTATCAAGACCACCCTGCCCCTGTTCCAGCGCCTGATCCGCGAGCCGGACATTCTCGCCGGCAATTACGACATCCACTGGCTGGAGCAGTATCTGGCGAAGGACAAGGGCTGACCATGGCGTTGACGCGAGACCTGCTTCGCAGCCTCGCCGAAACCCGACTCTCCGATGCAACGCTGCTGCTCGACGAGGGACGGCATTCAAGCGCCTATTACCTGGCGGGATATGCAGTCGAGCTCGGGCTCAAGGCTTGCATATCCCGCCAGATCGACAAGGACACGATTCCCGACGTCGAAATCCTGCGCAACGTTCTCAAGCACGATGTCAGGACGCTTGTGGGGCTGGCCGGGCTGGGTGCCGAGCTTGAGGCCGAGAAGGCGCGCAGCCCCGGATTCACCGTGAACTGGGCCCTGGTTGCAGAGTGGCGTACCGAGTCCCGATATGAGATCGTGGATGCGACGAGCGCCAGGCTGATGGTGGACGCCATCGCGCACGTTCAGGACGGAGTGCTTCCATGGATCAGGAAATTTTGGTGAATTCCGGCATCGAGCTGGTCCGCCTGCTGGACGAGACGCCAGCGCAGCCGGACATGGCCATGTGGGTGCATGACCGGGAAAACGATTCCTGGAAGCTGCGCATCGCGCCGCATGCGATGGAGGACAAGCGCGAATTCTACCGGATCGTGGCGGACCAGCTCCGGCGCAATTCCGACCGCCTGGGCGGGCTCGACATCGCATCGACCGAGTATGTTTCTCCAAATTCCCCCATGCTGAGTGCGCTTCGCCGGCTGTTGCACATGCCTGAAGCAGGCAAGAAATATCTGGGCGGCAATCTGGTAGATGGCTTCTACGTGCCCGAGGGGATCGCCGTTCTGGTCCGCTGACATGACGCGCCCCTCCGATCCCTTCGCCCTCGAGATCACGCCCGAGCTTATCCTGCGTGCCTATCGCGCCGGCATCTTTCCCATGGCCGAGGATGCCGGGCAGGACGAGCTGTTCTGGGTGTCGCCGGAGCGGCGGGGCATTCTGCCGCTTGATGGGTTCAAAGCTTCAAAATCCTTGCGCAAGACCTTGAGAAACCATGGGTTCTCCATACGAGTGGATACGGATTTCGCTGCGGTGATCGCCGGTTGTGCCCGGCCGGCGCCGGGGCGCGAGACCACATGGATCAACGCCACGATCAGCCGGGTTTATGGCGAGCTGTTCCGGCGCGGCGAGGTGCACACGGTCGAGGTGTGGGACGGCGAGGCGCTGGTGGGCGGGCTTTACGGGCTTGCCATTGGGGGCGCGTTTTTCGGGGAATCGATGTTCCACCGCATGGCCGATGCTTCGAAGATCGCGCTGGCGCATCTGGTCGAGCGGCTGCTGGCCGGCGGTTTCACCTTGCTCGACACCCAGTTCATCACCGCCCATCTCGCCTCGCTCGGCGCCGTCGAGATCGACCGGCGCGACTATGAGGAGCGGCTGGGGCGCGCCGTGGCGACAAAGGGCGACTGGCACGCGCTGGACAGGCGGGCATGAACCTGCCCGCCGGCCTGCCGGAAGCGTTCGCGGCGCTGCGCGGACATGATTGGACGCCGATCATCATCGGCCGCTCCGATGCCAAGGTGTGGCGCATCACCCTCACCGACGGCGCCATGGTGTTCCTCAAGTCGGAACGCCGCCATCCGCTCGGCGAGCTTGCCGGCGAGATCGAGCGCCTCGAATGGCTGACGCGGATGGGTTTCAAGGCGCCGCGCGTCATCGATACGGCCGAGGCCGAGGGGCAGGTTTTCCTGCTGATGACGGCGGTGCCGGGCGAGGACCTCACCCATGGCATCGACGAGCCCGAGGCGCTGTGCCGGGTCTATGCGCAGGGGCTCAAGCGGCTGCATGCGCTCGATCCGAGCGCCTGTCCCTTCGATCATGAACTCGATGCGAGGCTGGCGCAGGCGGAAGCCCGCATGGCAGCGGGGCTGGTGGACGAGAGCGATTTCGACACGGCGCATATAGGCTGGAGCGCCCGCCAGGTTTTTGACTGGCTGGTGGCCAACCGCCCCGGGCCGGGCGAGCGCCTGGTGACGCATGGCGATGCCTCGGCGCCCAATATCATGATGCTGGACGGGCGCTTTTCCGGCATGGTCGATTGCGGCCGGCTCGGTGTCGCCGATCTTTGGCAGGACCTCGCCCTTGCCTCCCGCAGCATCGCCTACAATGTCGGCGAGCGGCATGTGGCCGGATTTCTGGCTGCTTACGGCGCTTCGTGGGACGAGGCGAAATACCGCTATTATTGCGCGCTCGACGAGATGTTCTGAACAGGTGGGTCAGCCCCTGAGCTTGAAGGCCAGCTTCGTCACCCAATCCTCGGGATTCTTCACCACCGACGGATCGGTCTCGTAGATTTCGAGCCGGCAGGCGAAATGCTCGCCATCGGCGGCTTCGTGCATGTCGAACCGCTCCTCGATCAGCCGCACCCAGCCGATCATCATTCCGGTGACGGTTTCGAGGCTGTCGTAATGGCCGTGCCAGCGGATGGTCATGAAGCGCCCGCCGGGCAGCGTGCCGTTCTTGATCGCGCCCTCAACGGGTGCTGGAAGGGCCACGGGGATGCCGGCCTCGACGTCGAGCGTGCGGTCCATGTCGATGCGGCGATAATTGTAGAACGGCGCCCCGGCGGGCGCGATGCCGTGGCGGTCGAGCCAGGCGTAGAGCCGGGGAAAGCCTTCGTCGGCCGGCTTCGTCATCTGCGCCATGGTCACTTCGAAGGGCACATGGACATAGGGCTGCGCGGGGCGGATCTCGATCTGCGGCAGGCTCATCATTTGCGGGCGCTCCGTAATGGTTCGCCCTGACGACGAAGCAGCGCGCCGGGATTCGACGCCAGCCACCAAATCGCTTCATGCAGAGCTTGAAACGCCCGCGAAGGAGCCCTTCAAAACCAGCAACGGGTCATCCCCCGACCGCACTTCAAGTCAGCGCCGGTCGGGCGGCGGCACGTCGGTCGAGGTTTTGCACTCGAGCAGCCACACGTCGTAGACGGCGTTGTCGATGGCGTTGAGCGCAGGGGCGTCGGCGAACATCCAGCCGGTGAAGATGCGCTGCGAGGTGCCGTTGAGGCTGCGCTGGTCGACCTCGAGAAAGGCCGAGGTGCGCTGAAGCGTCTCGGTGGCCGGCCGGCTGTAGCAGGCACGGGGCGTCAGCTCGAGCGCGCCGAACAGCACCGTCTCGCCGATATAGACGTCGAACTCGCTGATGCGCGCCGTGATCTTGTCGAGCCCGGCGAAGCGCGCGACGGGGTGGGCTATGGGCTGGGCGAAACCCGGGGCGACGAACCCCGGGGCGACAAGGGCGAGGCCCAGCGCCGCCGCCCCCGCGAGCGCGGCCGGTCTCACTCGGGCGACCAGGCCTCGTAATCCCCGGTCACGCGCGGCCGCGCGCCGGACTCGAGCAGGCTGCCCTGGGGACGATAGGCCGCGGCGGTGCCGGTGAGGTTCGGCTCGTGCGGCTTTTCCCATTCGCGCGGCTTGTAGGCGGATTCGGTGGGAATCACGTCGGTGCGGTGATGCATCCATCCATGCCAGCCGGGCGGGATGATCGAGGCGTCGGCCGGGCCAGCATAGGTGACGTAGCGCCGGCCGGTCTTCCTGTCGAGAAAGTAGGCGTTGCCGAACGCATCGGTGCCCACCTGCCGGCCAAAGCGGCGAATCCACAGCCTGGTGCCCCAGGTGTTGCCACCCCACCAGGAGAAGATTTCGCTGAGGAAACGCTTGATGCTGTCCTTGGCCACGGCAAGTCGTCCACTGCAATGCTGGATTGGTGCGGGCGATGTAGCATGGCGGGACGGCCCGGCCTAGACCGCGTGGCGGATTTTGCGCCCTCGGCCCGAAGGGAAGCGAGCGAAATTGCGTTTCGCGGGTTCTGCGTTCAGGGTGGCAACACCAATCACCCGCTCCCTGGCCCAGCAGAAAGGTTCGCGCCTTGCAGGAAATGCTCGACCACGCCCGCTCCGGGATGTTTCTCGGCAACCATTTCGTCACCTGGATCCTGGCGCTTGTCGTCTTCCTCGCGGTGCTGCTGCTGGCGCCGCGGGTGCGGTTCGTGCTGTCGCGCTGGCTGTCGCGCGGCAACGAGCCCGAATCGAACATGGCCCTGCGGGTGCTGCACGCCGTGGCCAGCGGCACGCGCGGATTCTTCATCTACGCGGTGGCGCTGTGGGCCGCGACGCGGCTGCTGACCCTGCCCATCGCCGCGGAGCGGATCGTGCTGGCCATCGCCCTGGTGGCGACGACGATCCAGGCCGGGCTGTGGGCGGGCGCGCTGGTGGGGCTGTGGATCGACCGCTACATCATCCGCGCCCCGAAGCCCGATCCGGCGCGGGCGAGCGCGGCGCAGCTGATCCGCATCATGTGCCTGACCATCGTCTGGTCGGCGGTGCTGCTGGTGATGCTGTCGAATTTCGGCGTCGACATCACCGGCCTGGTGGCGGGGCTCGGCATCGGCGGCATCGCCATCGCCTTCGCGCTGCAATCGATCCTCAAGGATCTGTTCGCCTCGCTGGCGATCATCCTCGACAAGCCGTTCGTGGTCGGCGACTTCATCATCTTCGACGAGCATCTAGGCACGGTCGAGCAGGTCGGGCTGAAGACCACCCGCATCCGCAGCCTGTCGGGCGAGCAGATTTCCGTGTCCAACGACGCGCTGCTGAACACGCAGGTGCGCAATTTCAAGCGCATGGTCGAGCGGCGGATCGTGTTCGACCTGCATGCCCATCACGGCGCCTCGAGCGAGACGCTGCTGGCGCTGCCCAGATTCATCGCCGAGACCATCGAGGCGATGCCGCGGACCCGATTCGACCGCGCGCATCTGGCGGATTTCGATGAATTGGGCGCCCGTTTCGAGATCGTCTATTACGTGCTCGACCCCGGCTACAACGTCTATATGGACATCCAGCAGAACATACTCGCCGCCGTCGCGGGCTGGTACGAACGGAACGGGCTGCGCTTCCCGCACCCCACGACGCGCTTCGTCGCCGACGCCGAAATGCTGGAGACAATGGCCGGGATGCTGGCGGGATCACATCAGCGCGAGGGCGCAAGCCCTTGATGGCAGGGTCGGAATCGGGCGCCCGGTTCTAGATGTGGATAGCGGGCCCGGCGTCACGAAGGTGACGTAACAATCCGGTTGACGAGGATTTCCGGGCGATTCGCGCCGATCCGGACACAAACCGCGATTTAGGTTTCCACATCCTTATTCGGCAAAAAGCAATGCGGCTTCAAGCGGTTGCGCTTGAATGCCCAGAGATCGCTATCATATACTACCCATAGGGATCGCCGGCAGCGTCCGGCACTAGACCTTGTGTTTGTGGCGGAATCGGAGCGAAACTGGGCTCACCTTCCGACCACCCTGTTTCAGAGACCAAGCTCATGCGCATCGAACGCCGTTTCACCCATGCCGATCAGGACCGGTATTCTGGCATCGAGTTTCGCTCGGCGACGAGCGAGATCCGCAATCCCGACGGCTCCATCGTCTTCCGGCTCGAGGACATCGCCGTCCCCGCCGGCTGGAGCCAGGTGGCCGTCGACATCATCGCGCAGAAATATTTCCGCAAGGCGGGCGTCGCCAAGGCGCTGAAGCGGGTCGAGGAAAATTCCGTTCCGTCCTGGCTGTGGCGCTCCGTGCCCGATACCGAGGCGCTGGAAAAGCTGCCCGAGGACGAGCGCTACGGCTCGGAAAGCGATTCGCGCCAGGTCTTCGACCGGCTGGCCGGCACCTGGACCTATTGGGGCTGGAAGGGCGGCTATTTCGATTCCGAGGACGACGCGCGCGCCTTCTTCGACGAGCTCGCTTATATGCTCGCCACCCAGCGCGTGGCCCCCAACTCCCCGCAATGGTTCAACACCGGGCTGAACTGGGCCTATGGCATCGACGGCCCCGGCCAGGGGCATTTTTATGTCGACCCCTTCACCCACGAACTGGTGCAGTCGGCCTCGGCCTATGAGCACCCGCAGCCGCATGCGTGCTTCATCCAGTCCGTAGAAGACGATCTCGTCAACGAGAACGGCATCATGGACCTGTGGGTGCGCGAGGCGCGCCTGTTCAAATACGGCTCCGGCACCGGATCGAATTTTTCAAAACTGCGCGGCGACGGCGAGCGCCTGTCGGGCGGCGGCCGTTCCTCGGGGTTGATGAGCTTTCTCAAGATCGGCGATCGCGCGGCCGGCGCCATCAAGTCGGGCGGCACCACGCGGCGCGCTGCCAAGATGGTGGTTGTCGACATCGACCATCCCGATATCGAGCAGTACATCAACTGGAAGGTGAAGGAGGAGCAGAAGGTCGCGGCGCTCGTCACCGGCTCCAAGACCGTTTCAAAACACCTCAAGGCCATCATGAAGGCCTGCGTGAACTGCGAGGGCGACGGCGACGACTGCTTCGACGTGGCGCTGAACCCCGCCCTCAAGCGCGAGGTGCGCGCCGCCAAGAAGGCGCTGGTGCCGGACAACTACATCTTCCGCGTCATCCAGTTCGCGAGGCAGGGCTATACCGACATCGAATTCCCCGTCTACGACACCGACTGGGATTCCGAGGCCTATCTGACCGTTTCCGGCCAGAACTCGAACAATTCCGTGCGCGTCACCGACGACTTCCTCAAGGCGGTCGAGACCGACGGCACCTGGGACCTGATCGGGCGCATCAAGGGCGACGTCACCAAGACGCTCAAGGCGCGGGACCTGTGGGAGCAGATCGGCTACGCGGCCTGGGCCTCCGCCGATCCGGGCATTCAGTACCACACCACCATCAACGAGTGGCACACCAGCCCCGAGGCCGGGCCGATCAACGCCTCCAACCCGTGCTCGGAATACATGTTCCTCGACGACACGGCGTGCAACCTGGCTTCGGTGAACCTGCTGCCCTATCGCCAGGCGGACGGCAATTTCGACGTCTCGGCCTATGAGCACACGGTGCGGCTATGGACGATCGTGCTCGAAATCTCGGTGATGATGGCCCAGTTCCCGAGCCGCGCCATCGCCGAGCGCTCGTTCGAATATCGCACGCTCGGCATCGGCTATGCCAATATCGGCGGGCTGCTGATGACCTCGGGCATTCCCTATGATTCCGCCGAGGCCCGCGCCATCTGCGGCGCACTGACCGCGATCATGACCGGCATCAGCTATGCGACCTCGGCCGAGATGGCCGGAGAGCTCGGCGCGTTCCGCGATTATGAGCGCAACGCCCCGCACATGCTGCGCGTGATCCGCAACCACCGCAACGCCGCCTATGGCAACACAGACGGCTATGAGGCGCTGTCGATCGCCCCGGTGGCGCTCGACCATGCCAACCTTCGCGAACAGGCGCTGTCCGAGCGCGCCAAGGCGGCCTGGGACCTGGCGCTGGAACTGGGCGAGCGGCACGGCTATCGCAACGCCCAGGTCTCGGTGATCGCCCCCACCGGCACCATCGGCCTCGTCATGGACTGCGACACCACCGGCATCGAGCCCGATTTCGCGCTGGTGAAATTCAAGAAGCTGGCCGGCGGCGGCTATTTCAAGATCATCAACCGCGCCGTGCCCCCGGCCCTGCGCACGCTGGGCTATGCCGAGGACCAGATCGCCGAGATGGAGGCCTATGCGGTCGGCCATGGCAATCTCAACCAGGCGCCGGGCGTCAACCCCTCGACGCTGCGCGCCAAGGGCTTTTCGGACGAGAAGATCGAAGTGCTGAACAAGGCCCTCGCCTCGGCCTTCGACATAAAATTCGTGTTCAACCAGTTCACGCTGGGCGCCGACTTTTTGAAATCGCTCGGCGTCAGCGATGCGCAGCTCGCCGATTTCACCTTCGAGCTGCTGCCCTTCCTGGGCTTCTCGAAAAAGGACATCGAGGCTGCCAACATCCATGTGTGCGGCGCCATGACCCTCGAGGGCGCGCCGCACCTCAAGCCCGAGCACCTGCCGGTGTTCGACTGCGCCACCCCGTGCGGCAAGGTCGGCAAGCGCTATCTGTCGGTCGAATCGCACATCCTGATGATGGCCGCGGCGCAGCCCTTCATCTCGGGCGCCATCTCCAAGACCATCAACATGCCCAACGACGCCACGGTCGAGGACGCCAAGAACGCCTATATGCAGTCCTGGCGGCTGGCGCTGAAGGCCAATGCGCTCTATCGCGACGGCTCCAAGCTGTCGCAGCCGCTCAATTCCTCCGTGCTCGCCGTCGAGGATGAGGACGAGGAGGATGCGATCGAGGAACTGGTCGCCCAGCCCGCCGGCGCGCGCATCCCCGCCGTCGCCGAAAAGATCGTCGAGCGCATCATCGAGCGCGAAGTGGAGGTGCGCAGCCGCGAGAAGATGCCGGACCGGCGCAAGGGCTATACCCAGAAGGCGATCGTGGGCGGGCACAAGGTCTATGTGCGCACCGGCGAATATGACGACGGGCGGCTGGGCGAGATCTTCATCGACATGCACAAGGAAGGCGCCGCCTTCCGCGCGATGATGAACAATTTCGCCATCGCCATCTCGCTCGGCCTGCAATATGGCGTGCCGCTCGACGAATATGTGGAGGCCTTCACTTTCACCCGCTTCGAGCCGGCCGGCATGGTGATGGGCAATGACCGGATCAAGAACGCCACCTCGATCCTCGACTATGTGTTCCGCGAGCTGGCCGTGAGCTATCTCGACCGGAACGATCTCGGACATGTCAACCCGGACTCCCCCACTTCGCTGGGCAAGGGCGTGGCCGAGGAACAGGGGACGCGCGGCCCGGCGCCGGCGCCCGTCCCGGTGCCCGCCGAGCGCTTCGTCTCGCGCGGCATGACCCGCGGCAAGACGCAGAACGCCTCGCTGATGCTGGTGCCGTCCTCGGAAGCGCAGAAATACGCCTCCGCCGGCCCCCAGGGCTCGTCGGTCACGGCGCTGCGCGCGGCGACCGCGCTCAAGATCGACACGGCGCCGACTGCGCTCAACACCGCCGAACTCGCCCCCATCCCCTCCCCGCCCCCCTCCGCCAGCCTCGACCAGCTGCGCTCGGAGGCCCGGATGAAGGGCTATACCGGCGACCAGTGCAGCAACTGCAACTCGATGCGCATGAAGGTCTCGGGCCACTGCATGGTGTGCGAGGATTGCGGGACGACGACGGGGTGCAGCTGAGG
>JAEWHZ010000319.1 GCA_023387585.1 Pseudomonadota bacterium | reverse complement strand
GGCGGCCGGTTCGTTGTTCACGAGCCAAACGAGGAGAGCGGCTTTGCTTGAGTATCCGGCGGATCGGCGGCCGGAAGAGCCACCCGGAGTTTCACCGGGTCCGGGACGAGTAAAGGCTCAGTGCCACAACTGTCTGTCCGGGGCAAGTCTTGGGGCTTGGGGCAAAATGGTGCCCAGGGCCGGAATCGAACCAGCGACACGCGGATTTTCAATCCGCTGCTCTACCAACTGAGCTACCTGGGCCCGCGGCCTCGATGCGCGGGAGCGCGGCCGGAACGGGCGGGTTATAGGGGATCGGATTCAGGGGTGCAAGCGGGGCGGAGGCGAATTCGCGGGCTGTGGGAAAGCCGGCTGCGGAATCAGCTCTCGTCGTCGTCGGGAATTTCCGCCTCGCCGTCCAGTTCCTCGCCGGGGATGACATAGGCGCCGCTGAGCCAGCGGTTGAGGTCGATGTCGGCGCAGCGCGCCGAGCAGAACGGCTTGAAGCGCTCGAGCGTCGGCTTGCCGCAGATCGGGCAGCGGCGGCGCGGGGTCGGCTTGGGATCAGACACCGGTCAGCGCCGCGTGGTTGAGCCAGTTGAAATGCACCGGATATCCCTCCCCTGCGAGCAGTTGCGTCACCTCGTGGAGCGGCAGGCCGACCACGGCGGAATAGGAGCCGACCAGCTTGACGACGAAGGCGCCGGCAATGCCCTGGATGGCGTAGCCGCCGGCCTTGTCGCGCCATTCGGCGCTGGCGAGATAGGCTTCCATCTCGCGCGAGGACAGGCGCTTGAAGCGGATGCGGGTCTCGACGAGGCGCTGGACCTTCTTGCCTGAGGGGGTGAGCAGCGTCACCCCGGTATAGACGCGGTGGGCGCGGCCGGAGAGCAGGGACAGGCAGTTGCTGGCCTCCTCCATGGTCTCGGCCTTGGGCAATATGCGCCGCCCCACGGCCACCACGGTGTCGGCGGCGAGCACCAGCGCATTGCCGGCATTGCCGGCCTGGCGGGCCTTGTGCTGGGCGGTGAGGGCCTTGGAATCGGCAAGGCGCTGCGCGAGATGGCGCGGCAACTCGCCCTTGTGCGGCGTCTCGTCGACATGGGCGGGAACCAGATGCTCGGGCTCGATGCCGATCTGGTTGAGCAGCGCCAGCCGACGCGGCGAGGCGGATGCCAGGATGAGGTCGGGACGGCTGGCCATGGCGGCTTACCGTGCGCCTATTTGAAGCGGTAGGTGATACGGCCCTTGGTCAGGTCGTAAGGCGTCATCTCGCACAGCACCTTGTCGCCGGCCAGCACGCGGATGCGGTTCTTGCGCATGCGGCCCGCGGTGTGGGCGATGATCTCGTGGTCGTTCTCGAGCTTCACCCGAAAGGTCGCATTGGGCAGCAGCTCCAGCACCACGCCCGGAAATTCCAGCACTTCTTCCTTCGCCATTCTCTCTCCTAGAGCGTTTCCAGCGAAAGTGCTCACCACCTTCGCGGTTCGGAAACGCGACAAACCCGGTTTCGGCACCGGTCATCGACCGGCCGCGCCAACACGTCTCGGGCGAACGCTTACGCGAACACCCATACAAAGGTCCATGCTGACGGCAGATAGGTGCCCGCCGGGCCGAAAACGCGGCGGAACCTACACAAATTCAGCCCGCTTGTGAACCACTTGCAATCAGAGGCTCCAGGCGGTCGCGCACGCGCCGGCGCAGATCGTCGCGCAAGGCGCGATATCTGTGCAATATGGTGTCGCGGCTGCCATCCGCAAGGGAGGGGTCGTCGACCGGCCAGTGCTCGAGCGCGCCGATCTCCAGCCCGCGTGAAGCGATGGCCTCGCGCGCGTCGTCCGACAGCGTCACGACGAGATCGAACCGGTTGGCGACCAGCTCGTCCATGGTGTGCGGGGTGTGCACCGACATGTCGATGCCGATCTCCTCCATCACGTCGTGGACGAACTCGTCGGCCTTGCCGCCATTCACCCCCACCGAGCGCGAGATCAGCCTGCCCGGGAAGGCCTGGCGCGCCAGCGCCGCCGCGATCGGCGAGCGCACCGAGTTCATCGAGCACACGAACAAGACCGTCGGCAGCGCGCTGTGGCGCTCGTCGATGCGGCTGGCATAGGGCTGCACGGCGCAGATCAGGGTGAACAGGCGCCGCGCGGTGCTCGGATCGATGTGGATCTTGTTGGCGAGCCGCGTGCGCAGCAATTCTGCCGCCTCGTTGTGGATGCCGCGCCGCGCCATGTCGACGGCCTCGATCCGGTAGGGAAGCGCCGCCCTTATGGCCTCGTAATAGCTTTCGCGGATGCGGAAATAGTCGCGGATCAGCCGCCGGAACGGGGTGAGCGAGAGATAATGCGCCGCGATGGGCCGAAAGCTGTTGGGGTCGCGCACGTCGAGCACGATGGAGTTGGAAACGATCGACACATGCAGCGCGAACGGCCCCTTGGCCTCGACCCGCGCCGGCGCGAAGCGGTTCTCCTCGATCAGATCGTAGATGGCGATGCGCCATTCATGCACCTCGTCGGGGTCGATCGAGGTGATGGTGTTGGGGTCGAGCGTCACCGTGATCAGCCGGTCGTCGGGCCGGAACGCATAGCCCGCCATGCTCAGCGGTTGAGCCTTATGCCGATGGAGCGCCCGTGCCCGACCAGCGATTCCACCTCGGCCAGCACCCGCGCCGGGCCGGCGAGCGCGGCAAGGCTCTCGGCCGTGCAGCCGAGGATCGATGTGCGCTTCATGAAGTCGAGCACGCCGAGCCCCGAGGCGAATCGCGCCGAGCGCGCCGTGGGCAGCACGTGGTTCGAGCCGCCGACATAATCGCCCACCGCCTCGGGCGTGTGATGGCCCAGGAAAATCGCCCCGGCATGGCGGATTTTTTCCTGCCACGCCGCCGGATCGTCGAGCATCAGCTCGACATGCTCGGAAGCGATGCGGTTGGCGAGCGGCATGGCGCTTTCGATGTCGGGCACGGTGATGACGGCGCCGAACTCCGCCCAGCCGCTTTTTGCATTTTCCGGGCGCGGCAGGGTCGCGATCTGGCGATCCACTTCCGCCGTCGCCGCATCGGCCAGCTTTTCATCGTCGGTGATCAATATAGACTGGGCGCCGGCGCCGTGCTCGGCCTGCGCGACGAGATCGGCCGCTACCCAGGCCGGATTGGCCGAGGAATCGGCGATCACCAGCACCTCGGACGGTCCGGCGATCAGGTCGATGCCGACTTGGCCGAACACCTGGCGCTTGGCCGCCGCCACATAGGCGTTGCCCGGCCCGACGATCTTGTCGACCCGCGCGATGGTGTCCGTGCCATAGGCCAGCGCCGCCACCGCCTGCGCCCCGCCGACGCGATAGATCTCGGTGATGCCGGCGATGTGCGCCGCCGCCAGCACCGCCGAGACATAGTGCCCGTTGGGCGTCGGCACGGTCATGGCGATGCGGCTCACCCCGGCGACCCGCGCCGGCACCGCGTTCATCAGCACCGAGGACGGATAGGCGGCGAGCCCGCCGGGCACATAGAGCCCCACGGCGTCGATCGGCGTCCAGCGCGCGCCGAGCGTCACCCCTGCCGCATCCTCGTAGAGCTGGTCGAGCGGCTTCTGCTTTTCGTGGTGGGCGCGGATGCGCTCATGGGCGAAATGCAGCGCCTCACGCACCTCCTCGCTGGTGCACCGATAGGCGGTTTCGATCTCGTCGGGCGAAAAGCGCAGCGTTGCGGCATCGACGCCGGCCCTGTCGAAGCGGTTGGTCAGTTCGATCACCGCCACGTCGCCGCGCTGGCGCACATCGGCGATGATCTCGGCCACCGTGGCGTTGACGTCCTGCGAGGCCTCGCGCTTGCTGTCGAGCAGTTCGACGAAGCGGGCCTCGAAATCGTCCGCTCTCGAATCGAGCCGTACGGGCATGGGGCGGAAATCCTCAGTCGAGGGCGTGTTGCGGACGGGTCTTGGCGGCCCAGGCGGCGCCGAGATCGGCCAGCCGCGCCTCGAGATAGTCGACCTCGAGCCGCACCGTGCCGCCGCCGGAGAAAATCAGCTCGACGATGCCCGCCGGCACCTCGCCGGCCTGGAAGCGGATGGCCAGCAGCTCCAGCACGCCCTCGGGCGCATGGGGGTCGAAGCCGGCGAAGCGCGCCGCCTTCACCGCCTCGAAATGCAGGCCCGCCCGCTTGCGCAGCCCCTTGCGCCCCGCCGTCCAGTCGAATCGGTTCAGCAGCAGCGCGAAGCGGCGATCGGCCCGGGCGAACCCCATATCGGCCACCCGCACCACCGCATCCTGAAGATGGGTCGAGACGACCTCGAGATCCTCGGTGTCGAGCGCGATGAGCTTGAGATCGGTCGTGGTGTCGGTGGCCATGAAGAAATCCGGGGGCAGATCAAACAGATTATCTGGTCGTCCGGCGCCCGGTCTACAAGGTCGCACGCCATCCGGCAACGGCGCGGGGCTCAGGCCGGGCGCACCGCCTCGACCGGGGCCAGCGCCCCCTTGTGGCCGATGACGATGCCGGCCACGCGATGGCCTTCCCTCGCCGCCGTCTCGATATCGGCGCCGTTGAGCCGCGCCGTCAGATAGGCCCCGCCGAAGGAATCGCCGGCCCCGGTGGGGTCGACCACCTTGGCCCCCGCCGTCGGCGCCACGGTCACGCTCTTGCCGCCGGTCACGACCAGCGCCGGATTGGCGCCGTCCTTGACCACCACCTCCTCGACGCCGAGCTCGCGATAGCGCTCCGCCGTCGCCTCGGAGGACGCGTCGCCGAACACCGGCGCCTCGTCGGAATGGGTGGCCAGCACCACGTCGGCGATGGTCGCCGCCGCCGTCAGCACCGAGGCCATCACCCGCTGGCTGGTCCACAGCGTCGGGCGCAGATTGGGGTCGA
>JAEWHZ010000262.1 GCA_023387585.1 Pseudomonadota bacterium | reverse complement strand
TGTCAGGGCGGCACCAGGGCTCCATCCACAAGGTCGGCGCACTCGTTCAGGGCGCGCAAGCCTGCAATGGCTGGACGTTCTGGCACCATGCAACGCCCGCCGGGCTTGCACCCATCGACACGCTTCGCGCCCTGGTGCGCGAGGAAATGCAGCTCCTGTCGGCCTGAACCCCCGACCTCCAATCGTCAGGCTCCACTTTTCCGCCGGGTAACCCCCGGCGGTTTTCTTTTGCGCGGACCATCCATCGCGGCCGCCAGCACCTTGCGGAAGACGCTGGGCAGCGCCTCGGAATCGAGCGTTTCCACGGGTGCCCACCAGCCCTCGCCCAGCGCCGCGCCGTCGACCGCTTCGAGCGACCAGACGTCGAGCAAAAGCCGGAAATGGGTGAAGACGTGCTCCACCGAGCCATGGGCGCGCCAGTCGCCGGCGAGCGGGAAATCCGCCGCGTGAGCCTCGCCGATCCAGTCGGAAGTCGGCACCTCGGTCATGCCGCCCAAAAGGCCCTTCGGCACGCGCCGGCGCAGATAGATGTCGCCATCCGCATCGCGCAGCACGAAGGCATGGCCATGGCGCGTCGGCCGCTCGGGCCTGACCGCCTTGATCGGATAGAGCGTCGGATTGCCCTCCTGCCGCCCACGGCAATCGGGGGCGAGCGGGCACAGCATGCAGGCTGCGTTGCGCGGGGCGCAGATCGTCGCCCCGATATCCATCATCGCCTGGGCGAAATCGCCGGCCCGTTCGGGCACGAAGCGCGTCAGCGCCGCGCGCAGGGCCGGCTTGACGGCCGCGACGGGCTGCTTCACGGCCCAGTAGCGGGTCAGGACGCGCTCGACATTGCCGTCGAGCACGCCGACGCGCTCGTCCCGGCAGATCGCGGCGATGGCGGCGCTGGTATAGGCGCCGATGCCCGGCAGGCCGGAAAGCGCCGCAGCGCTCGCGGGAAATTGACCGCCATGCGCCTCCGCCACCAGGCGGGCGCAGGCATGCAGATTCCGTGCGCGGGCGTAATAGCCCAGCCCCGCCCATTCGCGCTGCACCGCATCGAGCGGCGCCGCCGCCAGCGCCTCGACATCGGGCCAGGCGGCGGTGAAGCGGGCGAAGTAGGATTTCACGGCGCCGATGGTGGTCTGTTGCAGCATCACCTCGCTGAGCCAGACGCGATAGGGATCGGGCAGCACGCCGGCCCGCCGCGCCGCCGGCGGCACGCGCCAGGGCAGGTCGCGCGCATTGGCGTCGTACCAGGCCAGCACGGCGCCGGCATCTATCGGCACATCGAGTTCGGGGGCGCTCGTCATCGTCTCCCCTTCGCCCGGCCCGGCCGCCGGCTCAAGTGGCCATCCCCCTCTCCCCCGTGCTAAAATTCGCCTCATGGCAAAACCGTCCAGCGAAAAGCCCCCGAAGCGGCGCAATGCGACCGTCTCCGTCGCCGAGGCGCTGGGCCGGGTCATCGACCCCGCGTTGCGCAAGCGCGGCTTCGCCTCGCGCGATCTCGTCGCCCATTGGCAGGCCATCGCACCGGCGCCCTATGGCGCGCTCAGCGTGCCCGACAGGCTGGTGTGGCCGCGCAATGCCGAGGGCGCGGGGGCGACGCTGTGGCTGCGAGCCGCGCCCGGGCACGCGCTGGCGCTCACCCATGAGGCCGGGCGCATCGCCCAGAGCGTCAACCGCTATTTCGGCTATGTGCTGGTCGGGTCGGTGCGCGTATCGCCGGATCCGTTCACCCCCGGTTCAGCCGCGCTCGGCGAAAACCGCGACAAGCCGAGCGAGAGGACGCGGACGACGGTCTCCGACACCATCGCTCATGTGGAGGATGACGGCCTGCGCGAAGCGCTGCGGACCCTGGGACACGCGCTTTTGGGCAGGTCGGACGGCAACGGCCGGTAATCCTTCACCACAGTGTTATCCGGACGCCCACTTGCGGCCCTGATCGGCCCGTGTAGTGTCGCGCTCGCCAAGATCAACGGAGTTCGCGTCGTGAAATTCAATCGCCGAGACACGCTCATCCTCGGAGCTTCTGCCGCCGCCGCCGGTTTCGCCGGCGCCGTTCCCGCGCTTGGCGCCGAAGGCGACGTGATCGACGAGGCCCGGCTGCTGAACCCGGCCGGCGGGCTGGTGGACCATCCGCTGGGCGAGGAGGACGCGCCCGTCACCTTCATCGAATACGCCTCGCCCACCTGCCCGCACTGCGCAGCCTTCCATGTGCAGATCTATCCGCAGATCAAGGAAAACTACATCGACGCCGGCAGCATGCGCTTCATCACGCGGCCTTTCGTGCGCAACGTGCTCGACGCGGCGGTGTTCATGCTGGCCGAGGCGGCGGGCCCGACCAATTATCACAACGTGATCGACACCTATATGCGCACCCAGCAGGTGTGGGCCACCTCGCAGACGCCGCGCGACGCCATCTTCGACATCGCCACCGAGCTGGGCTTTACCCAGGAAACCTTCGACGCCGCCTTGACGAATCAGGAGCTGTTCGCCGCCATGGAAGCGGTGCGCGAGCAGGCGCTGAACGAATTCGGGCTCACCGGCACGCCGACCTTCTACATCAACGGCAAGACGCTGAGCGGAGGCAAGACGTTTGAACAACTGGCAGCGGAGATCGATCCCCTGCTTGCATAACCCGGCCCCCCGCGCCGTCCTTTCTGCTCGCGCCCCGGCATGGTCCGGGGCGCTGTCGTTTGTCCGGTCGTCCCGAACATGAAGTTCACCCGCCTCAAGCTCGTCGGCTTCAAGTCGTTCTGCGATGCCACCGATCTCGTCATGGAGCCCGGCCTGACTGGCGTCGTCGGGCCGAACGGGTGCGGGAAATCCAATCTCGTCGAGGCCATGCGCTGGGTGATGGGCGAAAGCTCGTACAAGGCCATGCGCGCCTCGGGCATGGACGAGGTGATCTTTTCCGGCTCGCATGGGCGGCCGGGGCGCAACAGCGCCGAGGTCACGCTGGTGCTCGACAATTCGGCGCGCACGGCGCCGGCGGCGCTCAACCATTCCGACACGCTCGAAGTCACGCGCCGCATCGAGCGCGAATCAGGCTCGGTCTATCGCGTCAACGGCAAGGAGGTGCGGGCGCGCGACGTGCAGCTGCTGTTCGCCGACGCCTCGACCGGGGCGCATTCGCCGGCACTGGTGCGCCAGGGGCAGATCGGCGAGCTGATCGCCGCCAAGCCGACCCAGCGCCGCGCCCTGCTCGAAGAGGCGGCGGGGATTTCGGGGCTGCATTCGCGCCGGCACGAGGCCGAACTGCGCCTGCGGGCCGCGGAAACCAATCTCGATCGCGTCGACGACATCGTCGCGCAGGTGGAAAGCCAGCTCGAAACCCTGAAGCGCCAGGCGCGGCTCGCCTCGCGCTATCGCTCGCTGTCGGGCGAGATCCGCCGCGCCGAGGCCCTGCTGTTCCACATCCGCTGGGTCGGCACCCGCGTCGCCGAGAAGGAGGCGGAGGCCGAGCAGGCGCGGCTGATCCGCCAGCTCGCCGAAGCCACGCATGAAGAGCACGAGGCGACGAAGCGCGCCGAGGCGGCCGAGGCGAAGGTGGCGCCGCTGCGCATGGAGGAAGCCGCGGCCGGCGCGGCGCTGCAACGGTTGCAGATCGCCGCCGAGCAGCTGGTGGAAGATGCGCGCCGCACCGAGCAGCGCCGCGCCGAGCAGCAGGCGCATCTGGGGCAGATCGAGCAGAACATCGCCCGCGAGGCGCAACTGGCGCAGGAGGCCGAGGAGGTGCTTTCGCAACTCGCCGGCGAGGCCGTGCGCCTCGCGCAGGAGGGCGAGGCCGGGCAGGCCGGGCGCGACGCGGCCGAAACCGAGGCCGAGGCGCGCCGCACGGAGGCCGAAGCCGCCGAAGCGGCGTTGCAGAAGGCGACGGAAACGCTGGCCGGCCTGTCCGCCCGGCGCCAGGCCAGCCGGCGCGCCCATGACGACGCTGCCGAGCGCTTGCGGCGCATCGAAGCGCGCAGCGCCGAAATCCGCGCGCAGATGGCCCGTGTCGAAGCCGAGCTCGCCGCCGACACGCAGGTGCAGGCCCGGCAGGCCGAGCTTGGCGCGGCGCAGGAAAGCCTTGCCGGCTCGGAAGCGGCTTCGCTCGCCGCCGAGCAACACTTGGGCATTGCGCAGGCCGCGCTCGATGCCGAGCGCCCGCGTTTGCAGGATATCGAGGCACGCCTTGCCGGGCTCGAGGCCGAGGCGGCGACGTTGGCAAAGCTGTTGCAGGCCGGCACCTCGCTATGGCCGGCCGTGGCCGACGAGCTGGTGGTGGCGCCGGGCTACGAGACCGCGCTGGGCGCGGCGCTCGGCGACGATCTCGAAGCCTCGTCCGATGCCGGGGCGCCGGTGCACTGGTCGGCGCCGCTCGACGGCTCCGACGATCCGCCGCTGCCGCAGGGCGCCGAGCCGCTGTCGCGCCACGTCGCGGGCAGCGCCCCGCTTAAGCGCCGGCTCGACCAGATCGGGCTGATCGACAAATCCATCGGCAACGAACTGGTGGCGGCGCTGAAACCCGGCCAGCGGCTGGTGACGCTCGAAGGCGATCTGTGGCGCTGGGATGGGTTCGTCTCGGCCGCCGAGGCGCCGAGCGCCGCCGCGATAAGGCTGGCGCAGCGCAACCGGCTGGCCGAGGCCGATGCCGAGATCGCCCGGCTGCGCGCCGAGCGCAATGCCGCCAGACGCGACATCGCAACCCTCACCGAAGCGCTCGATTCCGCCCGCGCCGCCGACCGCCAGGCGCGCGAAGACTGGCGCAGTGCGCAGCAGGCCGCCGCCCAGGCGCAGGCCGCACTCGAGCGCGCCCGCCGCGCGCTGGGCGAGCTCGAAACCCGCAAGGCGACGCTCGATGCCGGCGCCCAGCGCCTCGCCGACGAGCACAAGGAGGCGCTGTCGGCCGTCGCCGAGGCCGAGGCCGGCCTTGTCGACGACACCGAAGAGACATCCGCCCGGGCCGAATCGGAAACCGCCCGGCAGGTTCTGGCCCAGCGCCGGCAGGCGCTCGAGGCGGCCCGGTCACGCCTGTCGGCGCTCGATGCGGCGCTGCGCCTCAGCGCCGATCGTCTGGCGCAGATCGAGCGCGACACCGCCTCGTGGCAGCGCCGCCGCGACGGCGCCCGCGCCCAGACGGAGATTCTGGCCACGCGCCGCGCCGAGATCGAACAGGCCCTCGCCGCCCTGCCCGACGACAGCGACGGGCTGGCCGAGCGTCAGGCCGCGCTCGATGCGCGGATCGAGGAGGCGAAGATCGCCCACAAGGCGGCGACGGATTCGGTTTCCGTCGCCGGCACCGTGCAGCGCGAGGCCGCAACCATCCTGCGCCAGGCGGTGGAAGCGGTGGCCGCCGTGCGCGTCGATCTCGGCCGCATCGAGGAACGGCTGCGCGGCAGCATCGTCCAGCGCCAGCAGATCGAGACGCAGATCGGGGAAAGCCTCGGCATCGCCGCCTCGCGAACCCTCGAAGCCGCCGGCCTCAAGCCGCACGAGGCCCTGCCGCCCGAACAGGGCGTGGCGCAGAAGCTCGACCGGCTGAAAGCCGAGCGCGAGCGGCTGGGCGGGGTCAATCTCAGCGCCGAGACCGAGGCCGAGCAGGCCCAGCAGCGGCTCGACACCATGGTGCGCGACCGCGACGACCTGATCGAAGCCATCGCCAAATTGCGCCAGGGCATCCAGGCGCTGAACCGCGAGGGCCGCGCCCGCCTCACCGAGGCCTTCGCCGCCGTCAACGCGCATTTCTCGACGCTGTTCACCACGCTGTTCGGCGGCGGCACGGCCGAGCTGACCTTCGTCGAAAGCGACGATCCGCTCGAAGCCGGGCTCGAGATCATCGCCCATCCGCCCGGCAAGAAGCCGCAGACCATGACCTTGCTGTCCGGCGGCGAGCAGGCGCTGACGGCGCTGAGCCTGATCTTCGCGGTGTTCCTCACCAACCCCGCCCCGATCTGCGTGCTCGACGAGGTCGACGCCCCGCTCGACGATGCCAATGTCGAGCGCTTCTGCAACCTGCTCGACGACATGCGCCGGCGCACCGACACGCGCTTTCTCGTCGTCACCCACAACCCCATCACCATGAGCCGCGTCGACCGCCTGTTCGGCGTCACCCAGGCCGAGCGCGGCGTCAGCCAGCTGGTGTCCGTCGACCTGACGACGGCGGAATCCTTCCGCGAGGCGGTGTAGGCGGGAGCGGACAGCATGCCGCAGGCGGCTATTGCTGCGAAAATGCATTATGTTTCAAACACTTGATATATAGAGAGCTTGCTTGACACCCCAAAAGCGCGCCACTATGTTGCGCCCGACTTGCAAGGAGCGCCCGGATTGGCGGGTTTGCCGGACAGGGAGGCTTGGTCGTGTCTAAGCCGCCTCCAAAGGCAGACGGGCCGGATGGGGCTTCGGGCGCGACCGAGGGGCTTGCCCAGCGGATCGCGCGGGCGAGGCAGAGCCGGGTCCAGGATGCCGATCGGGCGCCTGGGGACGGGGATGCGGGGACGTCGGGCCTGGGGCGCGGTTTGCGCATCGGCTCGGAATTCGTCGCCGGCATCCTGGTCGGTGCGGGGTTGGGCTACCTCGTCGACCTGGGTCTGAATACCAGCCCGTGGGGCATGCTCATCCTGTTCATGGTGGGCTTCGCCGCAGGAATTCGCAATGTCATCCGCGCGGTGGCAGAGATGAATGCCGCAGCGTCTTCCCCGCCGCCTCCGGCCACAGCCGGGCGCGACGCGGAAAACGAGTAGCGCAAATGATGCAAAGCCATCGAGGGGCTTGAGACTTGGCCGGTACCGACCCGATCCACCAATTCGTCATCTACGACTATTTCGACCTTTTCACGGTCGGTGGCGACGGCACGGCCGATAGCGGAATCACCTTCTCCTTCACCAATTCCGCCCTGTTCATGGTGGTCTCGGTGGTGTTGACCGTAGGCTTCCTGCTCATCGCCGGCAGAAGCAAGCAGCTCGTGCCCGGCCGGCTGCAGCTCACCTCGGAGCTGCTCTACGAATTCATAGCCAACATGTTGCGAAGCTCGGCCGGCACGGAAGGCATGAAGTTCTTCCCCTTCGTGTTCTCGCTGTTCATGTTCGTGCTGGTGGGGAACCTCATCGGCATGTTCCCCTATTTCTTCACCTATACCAGCCACATCATCGTCACCTTCGCTCTGGCGATGACGGTGATCCTGGCGGTCACCATCTATGGGCTGGTGCGCCACGGGCTCGGCTTCTTCAAGCTCTTCGCCCCCTCGGGCGTGCCGGGCTATGTGCTGCCGATCGTCATCCCGATCGAGATCGTCTCGTTCCTGTCGCGCCCCATCAGCCTGTCGGTGCGTCTGTTCGGCAACATTCTGGCCGGACACATCACGCTCAAGGTTTTCACCGGCTTCGTGGTCTCGCTCGGCGCGCTGGGCGCGCTGGGCTGGCTCGGCGCCGTGCTGCCCCTCGTCATGGGGGTGGCGATCACCGCCCTCGAACTGCTCGTGTCCGTCGTGCAGGCCTATGTGTTTGCCGTGCTGACATCGATGTATCTCAACGATGCGGTCCATCCGTCCCACTAACCCGTTGAGCCCCCTCCCCGGCAAAACCGCCGGCAACTGAACTTTGTCGAAAGGACGACTACAATGGAAGCTGAAGCCGCGAAGTACATCGGCGCCGGTATTGCAACCCTCGGCATGGCGGGCGCCGCCCTGGGCGTGTCGAGCATCTTCTCGAACTTCCTGTCGGGCGCGCTGCGCAACCCGGCCGCCGCCCCCAGCCAGGTCGGCAATCTGATCTTCGGCTTCGCCGTGACCGAGGCCCTGGGCATCTTCTCGTTCCTGGTTGCCCTGATCCTGCTCTTCGTCGCCTGATCGACGGCTTTTGCAAGATTCGCGGCAGCCGGGCGCACACAGCCCGGCTGCCGTGGTTTTCGTCCGGTCTCATCCGGTTGGCCTGAGCAATAGGACCCCATTGCCATGGTAACCCTGGCGCAAGCCCAAGAAGCACCAGCCCAGACCCCTGCTCCGGCATCGCCCGCACCGGCGACGCCGGCGCCGGCCGCGCCGCAGAACGCGCTGGAAACAGAGGCGCAGGCGCCCGCCGTCGAGGTTCTGCCCGAGCCGGCTCCCGATACGCCCGCGGCCCAGACACCCGACGTCGAGACGCCCGCCGTCGAACAGACGCCAGTCGAGGCGGCGCCGGAACCCGAGGCGCCCGTGGACGAACCGGTGGTCGAAGCGCCGCCGATGATGGCGGCGCCCGAGGCCGAGGCGCCCGCCGAAGAGGTTCCGGCCGAGACCGGCGACACGCTGGTGCTCGATGCCGAAGAGCCGGGCGATGTCGAGCTGATCGCCACCGAAGTCCATGCGGAAGAGCATTCCGAGGTCTTCC
>JAEWHZ010000161.1 GCA_023387585.1 Pseudomonadota bacterium | reverse complement strand
TGCTCGGCGGCGACGGCGGCGGCGACCAGCGCATGGGTCTCGGGATCGTCCTCCAGCCCCTCGAAGCGCTCGGCGATCCAGGGCGGGATGCCGGCGCCGCAGCGGGCGGCGAAGCCCGAGATCTGCCGAAAACTGTGGATGGGCTGGATGCCGGGCACGATAGGCGCGGTGATGCCGGCGGCGCGGACCCGTTCGAGATAGCGCAGATAGTCGGCATTATCGAAAAACATCTGGGTGATGGCGCGATGGGCGCCGGCATCGAGCTTGCGCTTGAGATTGTCGATGTCGGCCGCCCAGTCCGGGCTCTGCGGATGGCGCTCGGGATAGGCGGCGACCGAAATGTCGAAATCGCCGATCTCGCTTATGCCGGCCACCAGCTCTGCGCCGCTGCGATAGCCCTGCGGATGCGGCACGAAGGGCTGGCCGACGCCTTCCGGCGGATCGCCGCGCAGCGCGACGATGCGCTTGACGCCGGCCTTGCGATAGAGGCGCACGACCTCGTCGACCTCGTCGCGGCTGGCGCCGACGCAGGTGAGATGCGCCGCCGGCTCGACCCCGGTCTGCGCCTTGATCTGCGACACCATGCGCAGCGTGCGCTCGCGCGTCGTGCCCCCTGCCCCATAGGTGACGGAGACGAAGCGCGGGCCGAGCGGGGCGAGCTTGTTGAGCGAGTCCCAGAACCGCTCCTCCATGGCGTCGGTCTTGGGGGGGAAGAACTCGAAGGAAATCGCGAGCGCCGGCCGCTTGTCGGCGGTCTGGCGGCTGGGACGGTCGGCGGCGAGCGCGCTCATCATCGTGGTCACTTTCTATCGGACGGCACGAGCCGCCACAGGCAGACGGTCAGGCCCGCGCCGTCGGCGGGCGGGAAATCGCGATAGCTCGCTTCAGAAAGGCCGGCGGCCCCGGCCCAGCCGCGCATCTGCGCGCGCGACAGGCCGAGCCGGCGATGGGCGTGCTTTTCGCGCAGGAATTCGTGCGCGTGGGGCGCGAAATCGACGACGAGGATTTCCCCGCCCGGCGCCAAGAGGCGCGCGGCCTGGGCGAGGATGCGGCCCGGATCGTCGAAATAATGCAGCACCTGATGCAGCAGCACCAGATCGGCCGGCCCGATGCCGGGGTCGAGATCGGCGATGTCGGCATGGCGCACGCGGGCATGGGTGAGCCCGGCGCCAGCGAGGCGCGCGCGGGCGACGGCCAGCATCTCGCGGCTCGAATCGAGCCCGAGCCCGTGGCGATAGCGCCCGGCGAGCAGTTCGAGCATGCGCCCGCTGCCGGTGCCGAGATCGATGACGGTGTCGCGCGCCGGGCCGTCGATTTCGGCGACGATGGCAGCCTCGACCGCAACCTCGGGCACGTGCAGCGCCCGCCACTGGTCCCAGTCGCGGGCGATTCCGGCGAAATAGGCGGCCGCCTCTTCCTGCTGGGCGGCGCGGATTTCCGCCTGCCGGCGCCGGTCGAGCGCCAGCGGACCGGAACCGGGCTCGATGCGGGCGGCGAGCCAATGGGCGAGCTCCGAGCCCGCACCGCTCGGGGCGATGCGGTAATAGGCCCAGGCACCCTCGGCATGGCGCTCGACCAGCCCGGCATCGGCCAAGAGCTTCAAATGGCGCGACACACGCGGCTGGCTCTGGCCGAGGATTTCCGTAAGATCCTTGACGGAGTGCTCGCCATCGGCGAGCAATGCCAGAAGGCGCAGCCGCGTGCTCTCGCCCGCCGCCCGCAACACCCCGACAATGTCCGTCATCGCCGCCAAGCCGGCCTCCGCGAAGGGATATAAAGAAGTCTTTATATCCTTGCGGCGGTGGGGTCTAGTGGGATTGAGGGTGGTGACGATGCGGCACGAGAATGGCTGCTTCCGACTCCGACTCGGACGCTAGCCAGGGCCGCCAGCTTTCTAGGAAACGGACGTTTCAGCATCCGCTATTGCTTCGACCCAAGCGCCATGCGGGTCGGTCCATGCCGTGGGTCGGCCATTCACAGACAATAGGAAGGCGCCTTGTGATGGGGCGTCGGTGGCGGTGAAGCCGAGACGAGGCATGACACCTGGAGCCTCATTGCATATCCAGACGTTCGAGAAGGTGGAAGCACGATCAGCAAACGCCAATCGGTCCTCATCGCCCTCGACGTAGGCGAGTACGGCCGTATGGAAGACGACCAGCGTGGCGTCCTGCGGAGCCTGTCGGCATAGCGCCTCGAACTCTAGTCCCAGCAAGTTACCCTGGACGAGCGTCGGCTTCTCCGCCGCCACGATGCCGAGCGCCAAACGAAGGCGGTTGCGACGCGCCTCCTGCTCGGGCCAGACGAGCGTTTCAAGCCATGCCGCCTCGTCCGGGTCGGCCGCGTCCAGCGGGTTGAGATCAAGCCCGGCCCGCCAGGTGATCTGCGGAAGCGCGTTGGGGAGCTCGACCGTTGCACCCGCCGTGCAGGGGAACACAGGATGAGGTTTGGCATCTTCTGCGGGTCGAAGGCACTGTGAAGGGTAGTCGTATCCGTAGCGATCGGGAAAAAGGCAAAGGCCAGCAGACGCGCCGACCTCTAGCAGTGCCAAGGGTTGCGGCAGGCTTGCCAGGATCGGCAAGAGCACAGCGCACCGACCTGGTTCGTTGGTTTGGGTGCTTCGCTCCAGTATGATGGAGCGAACCGCATCGAAGCGATCCAGAAGACGCTCACGAAACTCGGCATAGTCCACCGGGACGCCCAAGACGTGGCGATAGGCGGCGAGAAGGAGGTTGGGCTGCTGTTTGGGCAGGGGTAAGTCCGCTAGCAAGGAGAGGACCGTTTCGTCCTTCGCCACGCCCAAGGCGAGGTGTTCATACAACGGAGACTTACCGCTTGCCTCTCGGACCCCAAAACGCTGGTAGCGGGAAGACAAGTCGCTTCGATCCAAGTCGACCGTCATGCTCACTGCTCCTGTGCCGCTAGCTGCCAACGAAGGGCAGCTTATAGCATCTGGATACGAAAAGCAGTCAGTCCGCTATCCACCCCGACATTGCCGTGCGGTTGGACCGGGACAACGGGTAGCGTCGATCCGAGCCGAAAACCTCAGCTCGCCACCGCCTCGGCGGCATTGCGCTTGCGGAAGGAATGGGCGCGCCAGAGTTCGAAGATGGAGCGGGCTTCCTCGGGGGACAGGGCGTCGTAGCGCACGCGGACGTTGCGCGTGTCGAGCTCGGTGGGCAGGTCGCGCCAGGGCATGGTGGCGATGACGGCTTCGAACAGGTCCGGCGGAATGGCGAGGGTGCGCAGGGCGACGATCAGGGCGGCATAATCCTGCATGGCCAGCCATTTGACCACGACTTCGGGCTGCACCTTGAGCATGACGCAGACGGCGGCGGCGGCGTGGTGGCCATAGGCGAAGCGGGCGAACCGGGCCAGCGCCCGCTCGTCGAGCTGCTTGCGGTCGGCCAGCGCCTTGACCTGGTTATAGGCCAGCTTCCACTCATTGGCGTTGAAGCCGGCGCGGTTGCGCATGCGGTTGTAGACGACGGCGTTGATCTTGCCGGCCGCCACAGGATCATAGGCCTGCTGGGCCGTATCGAGCGAGGCGATGATCTTGCCGGCGGCGGCGTCGATCTCGGCGCGCAGCGCGGTCCAGTCGATATCGCTGCGCCCGCGCAGATCGGCGGCGATGCCGGAATCGGCATTGGCGCGGGCGACGAGCCGGGTCAGCGAGGCCTGGCCGATCTCGGCATTTGCGTTGCGCACCAGCTGGCGCACGGAGGGCGCGCCGCCATGGGTGATGATCGCCTCCCCCACCCGCTCGGTGAGGTGCCGGCGCGAGGCGATGGCCTCGCGATGCGCCTCGGACTGGTTGGTGACGATGTCGATCAGGTCGTCGTCGCTCAACACGTTCGAGAATTCGAGCAGCGGCCGGGCGACCTCGATGGTGTCGTTGGCGAGCTTGACGATCACGGTGCCGGGCGCGCGCTCGAGCGGGGCCAGCATCTGCGCCACCTGGGTGCGCGTCTCGACCTCGACCAGCTCGGCGAGCTGGCACAGCACCTCGTCATACTGGGCGATCTGCTCGTCGTCGCACCGGTCGGAGACGTAGGAGAACAGCTGCGCCATGTTGCGGAACAGATGCTCGCGGTCGTCCGGCCCGGCATCGCCGTTCAGCGCCCGAAAGCTGGCAAAGGCCCGCACGCCGCTATCCATCTCGCTCATCAAAACTCTCCGGGCAAACTGCCTTGGGTGATGAGCGAAGATGACAGCATCCGCCTCAACCTCGCTGAAGCAGGTGCTTAAAATTCGACATAAATGCCGCGGATCAGCCGGCTTCGGCCACGCGCCGGTTCCGCCAGCCATCGAAAGTGAACACCACCAGCGACACCCAGATCAAGACGAAGCTGAACAGGCGCATGGCGTTGAGCTCTTCGCCGAAGACGGTGATGGCGAGGGCGAACTGGATGGAGGGCGCGAGATATTGCAGCATGCCGATGGTGGTCAGGCGCAACCGCTTGACGGCATAGGCGAAGGCCAGCAGCGGCAGCGCCGTGGCCGGGCCGGCCGCGGCGAGCAGCAGCACCAGCCGCGGATCGTCATGCGGCCCCACCCCGACGCTCGCCGTGAACCAGGCGAGATAGAGAATGCACACCGGGGCGAGCAGCGCCGTTTCGACGAACAGGCCCGTGGCCGAGCCGACGGCGACGGTCTTGCGCAAGAAGCCGTAGAGCCCGAAGGACACGGCGAGGCTGAGCGCGATCCACGGTATGGTGCCCAGGCCCACCGCCTGGATGGCGATGGCGACGACCGCGATGGCGATGGCCACGGCCTGCAGGGGACGCTGGCGCTCGCCGAGCAGGACCATGCCCAGCGCCACATTGACCAGCGGGTTGATGAAATAGCCGAAGCTGGCTTCCAGCACCTGGCCGGATTCGACCGAATAGACATAGAGCAGCC
>JAEWHZ010000136.1 GCA_023387585.1 Pseudomonadota bacterium | reverse complement strand
TCAGCGCCACCACCCGCGCCCCGCCCGCGATCAGCCGGCCGGCATAGGTTTCGAAATCCTCCCCCTCAAACAGCATTTCGGCGTCGGCATCGCTCGGCAGCACGTAATCCGCCGCCCCCACCAGCTCGGCGAGATCGCGCCCATAGCCCGTATCCGCCACCAGCTCGGCGCGCACATTCGGGTCGATGGAGATCGCCCCGCCCCCCGCCTTGTGCGCCCGGCACACGTTGAGCGCCGTGCGCCGCATCTGCGGATCGCCCAGCGTCGAGCCCGAGACATGCACCACCCCCACGCCGGCGCGCGAAAACCCCGCCGCGATCGCGTCCGTCTCCGGCAGCAGTGCCGCCGCCGAATGGGCGATGTTGAACACGAATTCCCGCCCGCCCGCGCCGTCATAGGCGACGAACGCCGTCCCCGTCGGCCGCTCGACGCGCCGCACCAGCGCCAGGTCGACCCCGACGCGCTTGAGCCGCTCGAGGATCACCGTGCCAAACGCATCGCGCCCCACCGCGCCGGCAAACGCCGTCTTCGCCCCCAGCCGCGCCGCCTGGTTGATGAAGATCGCCGGCGCCCCCGAGGCGAACGGCCCCACATAATTCGTCGCCGCCAGGTGCCGCGTGTCGCGCGCCTCGGCCACGAATTCCACCAGAAGCTCGCCCAGCGATGCGATCACCATGACCCGACCCGCGTCAAATTCAATCCTGCCCCTGTCAATATGGATTTTGACCGTGTAAAGATTCGCCGCACCCCGCCGGAAGCCATATGACCGACCCCAAAACCCCCGTCAGGACCATGGAGCAGTTCGCGCGTGCCATCGGCATTTCGCGCCCCACGGTCTCGAAATATTTCCAGGATCCCGCCTCGGTGCGCCCGCGCGTGCGCGAAAAGATCGAGGCCGGGCTCGACGCCACCGGCTTCCGCCCGAACCTGTTCGCGGTCAACCTCAACCGGCGCCGCGCCAAGATCATCGGCCTCGTCCTGCCCACCACGCTCGATCCGTTCTATTCGGGCCTGCGCCAGCGCATCGAGAAGGAGGTCACCGCCGCCGGCTATCTGTGCTTCGTGTTCTCCGCCGACGGGCTCGGCGAGCTCGAGGCCGAGGCCATCCAGACGCTCAGCGCCCTCAACGTCGCCGGCGTCATCATGGCCCCGGTCGGCGCCGGCAGCCATCACGACAAGATCAAGGCTTTGGCGCGCGAGGTGCCCATCGTCTTCGTCGATACCCCCTTCGACGACACCGAGGCCTTTGTCGGCACCGACAACGCCCAGTCCATGGCCCTGATCACCGACTATCTCTCGCGCTTCGGCCATCCGTGCTATTTCGACATGCCGGACGTCAATTCCAACACCTCCGGGCGCCGCAACGGCTATATCGCCGCCATGCAGAGGCTCGGGCTCGACCCGCTGCTGCCCGAGGTCACCCATTCGCGCAGCTGGGATTTCGAGCGCTTCGCCTTCGAGGAAACCCGCCGCATCCTCGCCTCGGGCGGCTTTCCCACCGACACGATCCTGTGCGGCAACGACCGCGTCGCCTTCGGCATGCTCGCCGCCATCAACCAGGCCGGGCTCAGGATCGGCATCGGTGCCGATTGCGATCTGCGCGTCGCCGGCCACGACAACCAGCCGCTCAGCGAATATTCCTGGCCGCCGCTGACCACCGTGGCGCAGAACACCGCCGAGATGGGCCGCCGCGCCATCGGCCTGCTGCTCTCCCGCCTCGACGGCTCCGCCGAGCACAAGGCCCCGCACATCCTCGTCAACGGCGAACTGGTGCTGCGCGCATCGGCGTGAAAACCACGCTCCTCGCCCTCGCCGCCACCCGCGACGCGTCATCCCCGCACCTCCCTCCACGAGTCATCCCCACGAAAGCGGGGAGCTCCGTTTTCCGCTGGCAGCATCATAAACAGAGGTTCCCGCCAGCCTGCCCCGGACTTGATCCGGGGCGGGAATGACGGCGGCGGATGCGGTGCGCCATCCGTGACCCGAGACCGCCGCAAATCCCCTTAGCCCTCGCCGCGTGGTGGTATAAAACACCGCCCATGGGCCTCGTCCTCTACCTCTTCGCGGCGGTGGCCAGCCTCATGGCATTGGCCTGGGCCGTCTACGTGCTGCCGGTGCCCGGCGACATGTCGGCGTGGGAGCTGGCCGGCGCCTTGGTGCCGGCCCTCATGCTGATGGGCGGCGTTCTCGTGCTGATGCTCGCCGGCCTGCTCGTTCTCCGGCTCGGCGCCCTGCTCCGCCGCTGGCTCGCCCGGCGCTGAACCTTCAGCCGCCCACCATCAGCCGGACCACCTCATCATGCGTGGTCTCGGAAATCTTGCGCTCGCCCGCCATCACCCCGCGCCGCAGCACGACGATGCGGTCGGAGACGGCGAAGATGTCCTGAAGGTTGTGCGAGATGAAGATCACCCCGCGCCCTTGCGCCTTGAGCTGGTGGATCAGCGAGATCACCTTGCGCTGCTCGGGCACGCCGAGCGCTGCCGTCGGCTCGTCCATGATCAGGATCTGCGCGTCCCAATAGACTGCGCGGCCGATGGCCACCGCCTGGCGCTGGCCGCCGGAAAAATTGCTCACCGGCGCTTCCATGCGGTTCACGTGGAAGTCGAGCCGCGCCATGGTGCTGCGCGCCGCCTCGGCCATCTTCCTGCGGTCGAGCACGGGAATGAAGCCGAAGCGCCGGGTCATCGGCTCGCGGCCGAGGAAGATATTGGCGCCGATGGAGAGGTTATCGGCCAGGGCGAGGTCCTGATAGATGGTCTCGATGCCGCTGGCGCGCGCCTCCTGCGGGGTGGCGAAATCCACCGGCCTGCCGCGCAGCAGCACCTCGCCGCCCGTGGGGCGGAACACGCCGGAAATGGTCTTGATCAGCGTCGTCTTGCCGGCGCCGTTGTCGCCGGCCAGCGCCACCACCTCGCCGGCATCGACATGCATCGACAGATCGTTCAGCGCCTGGATGGCCCCGAAATGCTTGGACAGATTGCGCACTTCGAGAATGGGGGTCGACACGCTACTCATCCTGGCGCCCTCCGGAAAAGCGGCGCTGCGCCTGGTCGATCAGCACCGATATGATGATGACGACGCCCACCGAGATGAACTGCCAGAACGGCTCGACATTGACGAAGACCAGCCCATACTGGATCACCGCGATCACGAAGGCGCCGGCTATGGTTCCCAGAATGGTGCCCGAGCCGCCGAACAGGCTGGCCCCGCCGATCACCACCGCGGCCACGCTGTCGAGCAGCAGCGGCTCGCCGGCCTGCGCCGCCCCGGCGTTGAAGCGCGCCGAATAGAGCACGCCCGCCAGCCCCGCGCACATGGCCGAGAGCACGTAGAGCCGCGTCAAATGCCGCTTGATGTCGATGCCGGCCCGGCTCGCCGCCTGCGGGTTGGCGCCGATGGCGTAATTGTGCTGGCCGAAGCGCGTCTGGCTGAGCAGGTAGTGCATCAGCAGCACCACGGCGGCGGTGATGATCACCACATAGGGCACGCCGAAGAAGCGCCCATTGCCCAATTGGGCGAAGAACGAGTTCTGTACCGGCACCGTGGTGCCGCCGGCGAGCAGGAACGCGACGCCCCGGCACACGCCGAACATGCCCAGCGTGCCGATGAAGGGCGGTACGCGCAGCCGCGCCACCAGCAAGCCGTTGACGAGGCCGGGAATGCCGGCCACCCCCACCGCCACGAGGAAGCCGAGCAGCACCGCGAAGGGCATGCCCAGCGTCGGCGTCGCCCAGTTGATCACATGCGCCGCGACCACCGCCGCGAGCCCCATGATGAAGCCGAGCGACAGGTCGATGCCGCCCGAGATGATGACGAAGGTCTGCCCCGTCGCCAGCAGCAGCGGCGCCACCGCGAAGATGGTGATCGAGGTGAGGTTGAACGGGTTGAAGATGAAGGTGCCGCCGAAGGCGATGCGGGCCCAGGCCTCGAAGCCGATGATCAGCCCGGCGAGGAACAGCCAGGCGCGCAGATCGGCGATCCGGTGCAGCCAGGTCTTGGCGAGATCGGCATGGTCGGCCTGCGGCGCTATTTCATGGGTGGCCGCTTCGGAGGCACTGGCCTCGGGAGCATCTCGCCCGTTTTGTGAAACGCTCATGGAGCCTCCGGTGCGCCGCCAGTCCTTTGCGTGTCATTCCCGCCCCGGGTGAGGGAACTGGGCAGGCGTCGGCTGGCGTTTCGTAAGAAAATCCGCCCCTCCGTCCTCCCGGGCGCGGACGCCCGGAAGGGGGAGGAACCGCAATCAGTCCGAATAGATGTAGCGGGCCACGTCCGGGTCATCGACGTTCGAGGCGTCGATCACGGTGAAGCCGGTGCCGATCAGCGTCGGGATCGACTGCCCGGTCAGGTGGGCATAGGCCGACACCACGCCGAAATAGCCGATCTCGGCCGGATGCTGGGCGATGGCGACGTCGACCAGGCCCGACTTGATGTTGTCGACGATCGAGGTCGGCGCGTCGAAGGCGACGACGCGGATCGTGCCGGTCTGGCCGGCCTGCTGCACGCCGTTGGCCGAGCCGAGCGCCGAGAACAGATTGGCGCCGAACACGCCCTTGAGGTCCGAATTGCGCGCGAACACGGCCTGCAGCTGGCTGGCCGCATTGTTGGCGTCGTTCTCGTTGAACTGGGTCTCGAGCACTTCGATATTGGGGAAGTTCTCCGCCATCTCGAGCTTGAAGCCCTCTTCGCGCTGGTCGGTGGTCGACACGCCCGGATTGATGTTCGACACGAACACCTTGCCCTCGCCGCCGATGGCCTCGGCCAGCGCGCGCGCCGCCATGCGCCCGCCGAGCACGTTGTCGGAGGCGATATAGGCGAGCGGGAAGTCGGCCTCGCCGGAGCCCGTCTGATAGACGCCGCTGCCGATGAAGGTGTCGACGGTGATCACCGGGATGCCGGCCTCGTCGGCGCGGCGCAGCGGCTCGACCAGCTGGGTGGTGTCGGTCGGCGCGATCAGGATGGCGTCGGGCGAACGCGCGATCACCGCGTCGAGCACCGGCACCTGCACGGTCGGGTTGAACTCGGGCCCGCCCTGGAACACCAGCTCGACGCCCAGCGCTTCGGCCGCGGCCTCGGCGCCGCGGCGCATGGTGATGTAGAAGGCGTCCGTCGTCAGCCCGGGAATGAGCGCGATGGTGTAGTTCTCGTCCTGGGCGAAGGCCGGCGGGGCGACCGTCGCGGTCATCGCGCCTGCCAGCGCCAGGGCGGCGGTGGCCTTGATTAGTGAGCGACGCTGCATGATTTATCCTCCCTCATGAGCAATGCTTGGGCGACCCGCTGGGGGTCTTGCGTCCGGCTCGCGCCGGGCGGAGTCCGTAGGCGGTGCCGGCAGGAGCCGGTCGAGTTTGTCAGCTGCCTTGACTATTCGGAGCACCGTGACCCGGATTCCTGCGTGCAGCAGGCCCGAACGCGCGTTCAGCATGCCTTGGAAAGGCGTTCAGAAGCCGTTCATCATGGTGTCGAAAATGCGGCAGACCTCCCAGTCCCGGATCGCGTTGGACCCCGGATCCGGCTGTGCCGGTACCCGTGAATGCATTTGAGCGCAGGGCGCCGGCCCCGTCAAGAGATTAGGGGTGCGCAAAGATCAATTTTTACGCGCAGAAAGTTTTACAGCGCATCGCGATAGCGCCGCACCGCCTCGGCGAAGCCCAGCACCAGCGCGTCGGCGGTGATGGCGTGGCCGATGGAAACCTCTGACAGGCCTGGGATTCCGGCCTTGAACGCCGCCAGATTGTCGAGCGACAGATCGTGCCCGGCATTGACCGCCAGCCCCGAGGCCAGCGCCGCCTCCGCCGTTTCGGCGAAACGCGCCAGCACCGGTCCGAAATCGCTTTCGAGGCAGGCCGCCGCATAGGGCGCGGTATAGAGCTCGATGCGGTCGGCGCCGGTTTTTGCAGCGTGCTCAGCCATTTGCGGCTCGGCATCGAGAAACAGCGACACCCGCATCCCCTGCCCCTTCAGCTCCGCGACCACCTCGCGCAGCAGGCTTTCATGCGCCTTCACGTCCCAGCCATGGTCCGAGGTCACCTGCTCCGGGCTGTCGGGCACCAGCGTCACCTGCGCCGGCCGCACCTGGCGCACCAGCTCGAGGAAATCGGGGGTGGGATAACCCTCGATATTGAACTCGCGCCTTGCCGGATCGGCGGCGAGAAGCTCAGCCAGATCAAAGACATCGCTTCGCCTGATGTGTCGCTCGTCGGGCCGCGGGTGCACGGTGATGCCGTCGGCGCCGGCGTCGAGCACGATGCGTGCGATGCCGGTCACGCTGGGCCAGGGCAGGTCGCGCCGGTTGCGCAAAAAGGCGACGGCGTTGAGGTTCACGGAAAGTCGGGTCATGCCCTCTTCTATCGCGCAGCCAATGGATTCTGGCAATGCGCTCGCTGGCCCGCTAAGGCGAAGTGCTGTAGGGATAGTCACGCATGCGCCGCATGCACATGCGACAGGAGCGTGCATGGCCGATGTCAGGAAACGGACGCGGAGCGGCGCCGCCCTTGCTGCGCTCACCCTGCTATGTGCCTTCCTCGCCATCTTCGCCGTCCTGGTCGGATACATCCTCTATCGCAGCCACGCCGACACCGCCGACCGGGTGCGCGACCGCGCGGAATCGGCGGCCCGCATCGTCGCCAACAGCGCCGGCTGGATCGGCGAGCTCGCCCAGCAGACCCTGCTCCGGGTCGATCTCAGCCTCGGCAGCGACCTGCCCAGCGTCAACACCGACCGCAATCAGGACCTCAACGACACCGTCGGCGCCCTGCCGCGCGGGGTCGACGTCTTCGTGGTCGATGCCGAAGGAAGGCTGCTGTTCTCGACGGTTGCGGGCGCGGACGGCGTCGTGGTGGTCGACCGCGAATACTTCACCAGCCTGCGCGACGGGGCGGCCTTCCACACCTCGGCGGTGATGGTCAGCCGGATGACCGGCGAGCAGGTGTTCGCCTTCAGCCGCCGGCTCGACCGGCACAACGCCTTCGCCGGCGCCGCGATCGTCTCGTACAGCACCAGCATCCTCGCCGAATTGTGGCTCTCGCTCGATCTCGACCGCAGCTCGGAGATCAGCCTGGTCCGGTCCGACGGGCTGCTGATGGCGCGCTATCCGCTCAGGGAAGACGAAACCAACCTGCGCGACACCCCGCTGTTCACCGAGCACCTGCCCCATGAGCCCTCGGGCAGCTTCGCGTCCGAATCGCCCCTTGACGGGACGATGCGCACCGTCAGCTATCGCGCCATTCCCGGCACCAGCATGGTGGCGCTGGCGGCGATATCGGGCGCGGCGTGGACCGATTTCTGGCGCCAGGCGGTGCTGCTGGTGCTGCTGGTGCTTCCGGTGGGGACCGGGCTCGCCGCCACCTCCATCGTCATCATGCGGCTCTTGCGCCGCGATCAGCGCCGCCAGGACGAGCTCGAGGCGGCCATCGAGACCAACACGCTGCTGTTCCGCGAAATCCACCACCGGGTGAAGAACAATTTGCAATCGGTGCAGTCGCTGGTACGTATGCAGGACATTCCCCAACAGGCCAAGCTCGACCTGCAAAGCCGCTTCGCCGCCATGGCCGCGATGCATGAGCACATCTACAAGCACGACGAATATCTCGACATCGTTGCCGGCGACTACGTGCCCGCCATCGTCCAGCCGATCATAGCCACCTATGGCGACAGGGCCGATATGAGCTTCGACATCGACCCGATCCTGATCGACCGCGACCATGCGACCCCGCTGGCGCTGCTGCTCAGCGAACTGGTCACCAACGCCCTGAAATACGCCTTCCCGGCCGAGGGGCGCGGGCGGATCGCCATCTCGCTGAAGGCGGGGCCGGGCGGGCGCAGCCGGCTGACGGTGTCGGATGACGGCGTCGGCCTGCCCCAGGAGCTGCATGACGCCAGCATGGGCATGCGGCTGATCTCGGGCATCGTCGCCCAGCTCAACGGCACCTACAGCTTCGCCTCGGACCACGGCACGCATTTCAGCGCCGACATCTGGCTCAGCCAGGCCGCCCGCAAAGCGGCCGCCGAATAGGCCCCGTCCGGTGGGCGCTTGCGCCTGTCGCGGATCGGCGCATGATGGGGGCGAGAGGATCGGGCCGGAACGCCTGTGGACGCAACGTCGCAGCCCGCTTTTGCCACACTCCGCAGGCCGGCCGGCATGACTATGGTGCGCGACGAACCAATCCGTTGGCTGCATCGGGAGCGAAGCGATGTTTCTGGGTCTCACGGCCGAAATGCTGGCGCGAATCCAGTTCGCGTTCACCGTGTCGTTCCACTTCGTCTTCCCGGCCATCTCCATCGGCACGGCGAGCTATCTCACCGTCCTCAACGGGTTGTGGCTGTGGAAGCGCGATCCGGCCTATCTCAAGCTGTTCGAATACTGGAAGACGATCTTCGCGGTCACCTTCGGCATGGGCGTCGTGTCGGGCATCGTCATGAGCTACCAGTTCGGCACCAACTGGGCGGTGTTCTCGGACCGCGCCGGCCCGGTCATCGGCCCGCTGATGGGCTATGAGGTGCTCACCGCCTTCTTCCTCGAGGCGGGCTTTCTCGGCATCGCCCTGTTCGGGCGCAAGCGGGTGGGCGACACGCTGCACATGGTGGCGGTGGCCATCGTCGCCATCGGCACGCTGATCTCGGCCACCTGGATCCTGTCGGCCAATTCGTGGATGCAGACGCCGGTGGGCTTCTCGATCGACGAGAACGGCATCTTCATCCCCGAGGACTGGTGGGCCATCGTCTTCAACCCCTCCTTCCCCTACCGGCTGGTGCACACCGTGCTCGGCGCCTTCCTCACCACCGCATTCATCGTCGGCGGGGTCGGGGCGTGGCACCTCATCAAGGATCGCGAGAACCGCCAGGCGCGCATCATGTTCTCGATGGCCATGTGGATGGCGGCCGTCGTCACGCCCATTCAGATCTTCGCCGGCGACATGCACGGGCTCAACACGCTCGAGCACCAGCCGGCCAAGATCGCCGCCATGGAAGGCCATTACGACAGCCATCCCGACGGCGCCCCGCTCATCCTGTTCGGCATTCCCAACGAGGCCGAGCAGCGCATGGACCATGCCGTCCAGATCCCCCGGCTCGGCTCGCTGATCCTCAAGCACGACCTCAACGCGCCGCTCGACGGACTCGACGCCTTCCCCGCCAACGAGCGCCCGCCGGTGGTGATCCCCTTCTTCGCCTTCCGCATCATGGTCGGAATCGGCTTTCTCATGCTCGGGGTCGGGTTGTGGTCGCTGTGGGCGCGCTGGCGCGGCACCCTCCATACCGATGTCTGGCTGCATCGCGCCGCCGTCGCCATGGGACCGTCCGGCCTCGTCGCCGTGCTCGCCGGCTGGTTCACCACCGAGGTCGGCCGCCAGCCCTTCACCGTCTACGGGCTGATGCGCACCTCGGAGAGCCTGTCGCCGGTCGAGGCGCCGGCCGTGGGCGCTTCGCTGATCGCCTTCGTCATCGTCTACTTCATCGTCTTCGGGGCGGGGGTCTTCTACCTGTTCCGCCTGTTCCGGCGCGTGCCGGTGCTGGAGGAGGACCACGAGCTCGACAAGGGGCCGATCCGCACCGCCGGCATCACGCCGGGTCCCGCCCAGGAAGAACCCATCCGCTCGGGAGGCATGCATGGAAATTGATCTGCCCGTCATCTGGGCCGGGCTCATCGCCTTCTCCGTCCTCGCCTATGTGGTGCTAGACGGCTTCGATCTCGGCGTCGGCATCCTGTTCCCGCTGTTTCCAGAACGGCGCGACCGGGACGTCATGACCAACTCCCTCGCCCCGGTCTGGGACGGTAACGAGACCTGGCTGGTGCTGGGCGGCGGCGGCTTGATGGCCGTGTTCCCCGTCGTCTACGCCACCGTGCTGCCGGCGCTCTACATGCCGATCATCCTCATGCTGCTCGGGCTGATCTTCCGCGGGGTGGCGTTCGAGTTCCGCTGGCGCACGACGCGCGGCTCGATCTGGTGGGATACCGGTTTCTTTGTCGGCTCGCTGGTCGCCGCCCTGATGCAGGGCATCGCGCTCGGCGCGCTGGTGCAGGGCATCGCTATCGTCGACCGCGCCTATGCCGGCGACTGGTGGGACTGGCTCACCCCGTTCAGCCTGGTCACGGGGCTCGCCGTCGCCGTCGGCTATGCCCTGCTCGGCGCCACCTGGCTCAACCTCAAGACCACGGGCGGGCTGCAGGCGCGGGCGCGGCGGCTGGCCATGGTCGCCGGCGCCGGCACGCTGGCGCTAATCGGCGTCGTCTCGCTGTGGACGCCCTTCATCAACGCCGACTATTTCGATCGCTGGTTCGGCTGGCCGACCGCCTTCTTCTCGGCCTTCGTTCCGATGCTGCTGGCCGCCTGCGCCTTTGCGCTGTGGCACGGGCTGGCCACCGACAAGCACCTCCAGCCCTTCCTCGCGGCGCTGGGGCTGTTCGTGCTCAGCTTCGTCGGGCTCGGGATCAGCTTTTACCCCTATATCGTGCCGGGCGCCCTCACCATCGCCGAATCGGCGGCGCCCGAAAGCTCGCTGATCTTCCTGCT
>JAEWHZ010000094.1 GCA_023387585.1 Pseudomonadota bacterium | reverse complement strand
ACCAGCACGGCGATGTCGGTCGCCTGGGCGCCGCGGGCGCGCATGGCGGTGAACGCCTCGTGGCCCGGCGTGTCGAGGAAGGTGACGGGCTGGCCGTTCTGCTCGACCTGATAGGCGCCGATATGCTGGGTGATGCCGCCCGCCTCGCCCGAGACCACATTGGCCTGGCGGATGGCGTCGAGCAGGCTGGTCTTGCCGTGGTCGACATGGCCCATGATGGTCACGACCGGCGGACGCGAGGCCAGATCGTCCGGATTGTCCTCGGACTGCACATCGAACAGGCCTTCCTCGACATCGGCTTCCGAGACGCGCTTGACCGTGTGGCCGAGCTCGATGGCGATCAGTTCCGCCGCATCGGCGTCGATGACGTCGTTGATCTTGGCCATCTGGCCCTGGGCCATCAGGATCTTGATCACGTCGACGGCACGCTCGGCCATGCGGTTGGCCAGCTCCTGCACCGTGATCACGTCCGGGATGACGACCTCGCGGCTCAGCTTGGGCTGGGCCTGCTGGTTGGAACGGCCCATCTTCTTGTCGCGCCGGCGCCGCATGGCAGCCAGCGACGGGCCGCGATCGCGATCGCTCTCCGTGCCGGCCGTGGTCACGGTCAGCCTTCCGCGCCCGCTATCGGCTCCGGCGCGCCGCGTCGGGCGCTCGGCGCCGCGCGTGGCGCGGCGGGCATTTTCCAGCTCGGCGGCCGAGACCCCGATCTTGTTCGAGGGCGCGGCGGTGCGGGTGCGCCTGCCATCGGCCTCGCTCGGAGGCGCCGGCGGCACGTTGCCTATCGGGGCCATGCCGCCGCCCGGACGACGCTCGCCGGGACGTCCGGCGGGACGCGCGGACGCGCCTGCCGGACGCGCTTCCGCGCCAGGACGGCCATCGGCACCCGGCCGGGCCGAAGGCTCGCGGCGCGGCGGCGGACGATTCTGCTGGCCGGGGCGGCCGGATACGAAACGCACGGCGCGCGGACCCTGCGCGCGTTCGTCGCGCCCTTCCGGGGTCGCAGCGGGTGCGGGCTCGGCCTCCTCGGCCGGCGCGGGTCGGGCGCTGGCGGCCTCGGCCGCGCGCGCTTCCGCCTCGGCGGCCTGGCGGCGCTCTTCCTCGGCGCGCTCTGCGTCCTCGCGCAACTGACGGCGGCGATTCTCGTCCTCGATGCGCCGCGCTTCGTCGGCGGCGAACCGGTCGCGGTCTTCCTGCTGGCGCTCGGAGGCCTGGGCCAGCGCCTGGCGCCGCGCCTCGGCCTCGGCGGCCGACAGCCCCGCGCCCACCACCGGACGGGCCGAACCCATCGGACGCCCGCCTTGCGGACGGCCACCCTGCGGACGCCCGCCGGGCTGGCCGGGACCGCCCGGCGCGCGATTGCCGGAACCGCCCCCCGGCGCACCCTGTGGTGTCGGAACGCGACGCGTGCGCTTTTCGACGACCACGGTGCGCGATGAGCGCGACATGCCGGGGCGATTGCCCAGGTTCGGGCCGCCCTTCAAGGTCAGCGTCTTCTTGCCGCCAGCGCCAGACGTTTCGTCGGTGCGCTTGTCGTCGTTGTCAGCCATGTATAATTCGTCTCTTACATCGTAAGTGGCAAAGCACCACCGCCGCGCGGTTCGCGCCGGTGTTCGCCTTGCCTCGGTTATGCGCCGTAGCGAGCCAGTCTGAGGCCCTTTTCCAGCGCAGATTGGGCTGCAGCCCCGATCGTCAGGGCTGCATGTATCACATTTTCCAGTCCCAGTGCCAAATCCAATTGGTGGGAAGCGAGCAATTCTAAATGCTCGATCGCGGCCGGCTCCACACCGGCTTCGCGCCGGGCGTGATTCAGGGCCGTAAGCGCTTGCGCCATCTTGCCCCGGCCGTCGCTGGCCGCGTCCGTGGCCGTGATCAGCGCCACGATCGCGTCACTCTCGATGGCCGAGCGCACCTTGCCCGCCCCGGTCACCAGCTGGCCCGCCTTGCGCGCGAGACTCAGGCTCGAAACGAAGCGCTGCTCTAGCCGCCTCGCCGTCAGTTCGGCCAGGTCCTCGGGCACGGTGACGCCGGTCTTCAGTGCCCTGGCGAACACCTTGCGGCGAACCGCCTCGGCGACGTCCGCGGCATTGGCGGTGATCCACACGCCGCGCCCTTCGGCCCTTTCGTCCACATCCGGCACCATGACGCCATCCGGCGACAGGACGAACCGGATCAGCCGGTCAGCCGGCTGCTCGGTGCGCGTCAATGCGCACTGGCGGGTGATGGGGCGGGCGCGGGGCACGGGTCATCCTTGGAAGGAGGCAGGCGTCAGCCTGCCGCCTCCTCGTCTTCCGGCGAATCGCCCTGTTCGCCGGCAAGGTCCTCTTCGCTGATCCAGCCGGCCTTGAGCCGCGCCGCCAGGATCATTTCCTCGGCTTCCTCGCGCGAAACGGGAAAATCCTTGAAGCTGCCCTCGAACCTTTTGGTCTCTCCGTCCTTGCGCTCGGTCCAGCCCACCAGATCGTCGGCGGCGCAGCCGGCGAAGTCCTCGACGGTCTTGATGTCGTCCCGGCCCAGCGCCGCCAGCATGGCCGCGTTCAGCCCGGGAATGTCGTAAAGCTCGTCCTCGACGCCGAGCGACTTGCGCTCCTCATCCTGCTCGCGCTCGATCTCGGCGAGATATTCGGCGGCACGGTTCTGGATCTCGCCCGCGGTCTCCTCGTCGAAACCCTCGATCGAGGCGATTTCCTCGAGCTCGATATAGGCCAGTTCCTCGACCGAGGAGAACCCTTCCGAGGCCAGCAGCTGGGCGACCATCTCGTCGACGTCCAGCGCCTGCATGAACAGGCTCGAACGCTCGGAGAACTCCTTCTGCCGGCGTTCGGATTCTTCCTGCTCGGTCAGGATGTCGATGTCCCAGCCGATCAGCTGGCTGGCGAGCCGCACGTTCTGGCCGCGCCGGCCGATGGCGAGCGAAAGCTGCTCGTCCGGCACCACCACCTCGATGCGCTCGGCCTGCTCGTCGAGCACCACCTTGGCGACATCGGCCGGCTGCAGCGCCGAAACCACGAGGTCGGCGATGTTCTCGGTCCAGGGCAGGATATCGATCTTCTCGCCCTGCAATTCGCCCACCACGGCCTGCACGCGGCTGCCGCGCATGCCCACGCACGCGCCCACCGGGTCGATCGAGGAATCCGACGAGGTCACGGCGATCTTGGCGCGGCTGCCCGGATCGCGCGCGATCGAGCGGATGGTGATGATGCCGTCGTAGATTTCCGGCACTTCCTGCATGAACAGCTTGGCCATGAACTGCGGATGCGTGCGGCTGAGAAAGATCTGCGGGCCGCGCTGCTCGCGCCGGACGTCGTAAATATAGGCGCGCACGCGGTCGCCATAGCGGAACTGCTCGCGCGGGATCAGCTCGTCGCGGCGGATGATGCCTTCGCCGCGCCCCAGGTCGACGATGACGT
>JAEWHZ010000031.1 GCA_023387585.1 Pseudomonadota bacterium | reverse complement strand
CCGGAAGTCCCGCGAAAGCGGGGCTTTCAGCCCGGCGGGCCGGAAAAGATCAAGCGCGGCGGACCATAACGCAAACCCTTTCTCTGTCAACGGCAAAGCCCGGCAGATCGCGGCAAATGGTTGATTTGGTCGCAGCCGGCAGCACTAAAGCCGCCGGCTGGAGGTGTGTTTACTTGAAGATGACGGGCGCGGCGCGGGGCATGCGGGCGAGGCGCGGCAGATATTCGATCTTGCCGGCGAACACCGGGCGGGCCCCGCCATGGAGCAGCAGGGACGCGGCCGCGCGCTCTGCGATGGCGGCGCTGAGATGCTGGCCGAGACAGGCATGGGCGCCGATGCCGAAGGCGAGATGGCGCGGGCCCGGGCGCAGCGGATCGAAGCGCAGCGGCTCGGGATAGGTGCCGGCGTCGAGATTGGCGGAGGCCCACCACAAGATCAGCGGCGAGCCGGCGGCGATCCTGTGCCCGTCGAACTCGATGTCCGAGGCGGCGATGCGGCTGGTGAGCACGGCCGGCGATGACAGGCGGAAGGCTTCCTGCACGGCAGCGCCGAGCGTGTAGCGCCCGGCGGCGATGTCTCCGGCGATGTCCGGCTGGCGCAGCAGCACGTCGAAGACCCCGAAAATGCCGAGCGCCAGCATTTCGGTGGCGTCGAAGGCGAGGGACGCCACCAGCCTCGCCGGCCTGCAGGGCGCATCGGCCGGCAGGCGCTCGGCGATGTCCCGCATCAGCGGCGATGCGCCGGTGCGTTCGAGCCCGTCCAGCAGGCCGAGCAGCCTTGCGGCGGCCGCGTCGGCACCCGTTTCGTCCTGCGGCGCGGCCAGGTGATCGCTGATGGTGTCGATGATGGCGACGATCTCCGGCGCCATGGCCGGCGGTGCGCCGACCAGCCGGCAGAAGGCGAGGCCGCAAAGCGGCTTGATGAAATCGCCGAGCAGGTCCGGCGCCGTTTCCTCGCGTAGTTCGGCGGCGAGCCGGGCGATGTCCGGTTCGATCGCCGATGCGAGCTCGGCGACGCGGCGGCCCGACAGGCCGGCGATCACCGCCTGGCGCAGCGGGCGGTGAAGCGGGGCGCCCATCGCGAACAGGCCCCATTGGAGCAGCGAGGTCAGATTGGCGGCATCGGGTCCGTAGCCGCCCGCGGGCAGGGGATGGCCCTCGGCGCGCGGATCGCGCCCGAGCGCGTTGGCGGCGCGATAGCCGAGCACGGAATAGCCGCCGCTCGACAGCGTGAACAGGCCGTCACCGGTGGCGAGGGCGCGTTGATAGAAGGGGAAGGGATCCTGCCAGAAGGCAGGATCGGTAGGAAAATCGAAGGCGTGCATGAAAGATCATCTCTGTTGTCACGGCAAACCGGGCCCCGGCGCAAGACGGCGGGACCGGTGGCGAGCTGGCAGAGATGTTCAGCGCAAACGCATCGACTTGGTCATGCGCGGGATGTGGACCCTGATGCGCTAGACGTCAAGCCCGGTGACGAATTGCGCGTTTTCCTGGATGAAGGCGAAGCGGGCTTCGGGGCGGTTGCCCATCAGGCGTTCGACGGTGCTCTTGGTTTCGTCGCGGTCGTCGAGCACCTTGACCTGCAAAAGGGTGCGGGTCTTGGGCGACATGGTGGTCTCGCGCAGATGCGCGTAGGGCATTTCGCCAAGGCCCTTGAAGCGGGTGATGTCGACCTTGCCCCTGCCGGTGAACTCGCTCGCCAGCAGCGCGTCCTTGTGCGCGTCGTCGCGCGCATAAAGCGTCTTGCCGCCCTGGCTCAGGCGGTAGAGCGGGGGCAGGGCGAGATAGAGATGCCCGCCCTCGATCAGGCGCGGCATTTCCTGGAAGAAGAAGGTGATCAGCAGCGAGGCGATATGGGCGCCGTCGACATCGGCGTCGGTCATGACGATGACCTTGTCGTAGCGCAGGTCGTCCTCGCTGTAGCGCTCGCGCGTGCCGCAGCCGAGCGCCTGGATCAGATCGGCGATCAGCTGGTTGGCGGCGAGCTTGTCGCGGCTGGCGCCGGCGACGTTGAGGATCTTGCCGCGCAAGGGCAGCACCGCCTGGGTGGCGCGGTTGCGCGCCTGCTTGGCGCTGCCGCCGGCGGAATCGCCTTCGACGATGAACAGCTCGGCGCCCTGGGCGGCGGTCTGCGTGCAATCGGCCAGCTTGCCGGGCAGGCGCAGCTTGCGCGTGGCGCTGGCCCGGTCGATCTCCTTTTCCTTGCGGCGCCGCAGCCGCTCCTCGGCGCGCTCCACCGCCCAATCGAGCAGCTTGCCGGCCTGGTTGGGCGAGGCGGCGAGCCAGTGGTCGAAGGCGTCGCGCAGGGCGGTGTCGACGATGCGGGTCGCTTCGCCGGAAGCCAGCTTGTCCTTGGTCTGGCCGACGAATTCCGGCTCGCGCACGAAAACGCTGAGCATGATGTTGCAGCCGGCCAGGATGTCGTCGGTCGTAAGGTTCGCGGCGCCCTTGTTCTTCGTCAGCTCGGCATAGCTTTTCAGCCCGCGCAGCAGGGCGAGGCGCAGGCCGGCCTCATGCGTGCCGCCATCGGGGGTGGGCACGGTGTTGCAATAGGACTGGATCGAGCCGTCGCCCAGCGTCCAGGTGATGGCCCATTCGACGGCGCCATGCCCGCCCGGCTTGCCGGCCCTGCCGGAAAAGATGTCGTCGACGACGCGCGTCTCGCCCTCGATGCGGGCGGTCATGAAATCCTTGAGCCCGCCGGGATAATGGAAGCTGGCGCGGGCGGGAACCTCGTCGGTGGCGAGGGATTCGTCGCAGCTCCAGCGCAGTTCGACCCCGCCGAACAGATAGGCTTTTGCGCGCGTCATGCGGAACAGGCGCGCGGCGGAGAAATGCACGCTGGGGCCGAAGATTTCGACGTCCGGACGGAAGCGGACCATGGTGCCGCGCCGGTTGTTGACCCGCCCGACCAGCTCGATCGGAGCCACCGGCTTGCCGCGCGAGAAGGACTGGCGGAACAGCTGCTGGTCGCGGGCCACCTCGATGACGAGATCGTCCGACAGGGCATTGACCACCGAGACGCCGACGCCGTGCAGCCCGCCCGAGGTCTCATAGGCCTTGGAATCGAACTTGCCGCCGGCATGCAGGATCGTCAGCACGATCTCGAGCGTCGAGCGGCCGGGGAATTTCGGGTGTTCCTCGACCGGAATGCCGCGACCATTGTCGGTGACGCTGACATAGCCTTCGGCGTCGAGATGGACTTCGATGCGGTTGGCGTGGCCGGCGATGGCTTCGTCCATCGCATTGTCGATGACCTCGGCGAACAGATGGTGCAGGGCGTTCGCATCGGTGCCGCCGATATACATGCCGGGCCGGCGGCGCACGGGTTCGAGCCCTTCGAGCACCTCGATATCGGCGGCCGAATAGGAGTTCGGCGCCGGATTGGGTCGCGGCGACGGGGTGTTGGCGGATTTCGGCTCGGGCGCGTCCGGCAGCGGGGAGCCGCCGAACAGGTCTTCGGCTTGCGACATGAGGATCCTGTACTGGGCGCGAATCGGCGCTGGGATGGCGAGGATACCGCGTTTCGGGGGCCGCGCGCAGGGCCGCGGCACGACCGGCCTTCTCGCACAATCTGTACGGAATATGAACGCCAGATGAACGAGCGGTTCGCAGAACGTTCAACCGCGAGGGGCTAGACGTGGAACCAATCGCCCTGCGGCCGGTTCCCGGCCACAAGCTCAGGAGGCCCTCATGCCCGCCATCCACCGTATCAAATCCGCCCTGCGCCCCTTGCTGGCGGCAACCGTGCTCGGCGCCGCCGGCCTGGCGGCCGCGACCCCCGCCATGGCGCAGCCCTCGTTCAACTTCCAGCTCAACATTCCCGGCCAGCAGGGCGGCAGCGTCGAGTTCGGCTTCGGCAACCAGGGCGGCGGCTGGCACAACCGCGACCGCTGGCCCGGCCAGGGCCGCTGCCTGAGCGACCGCGAAATCCGCCAGGGCATCGGTGCCTATGGCTATCGCGACGTGCGCATCGGCCGCGAGCTCGGCCGCCAGCGCGTGCAGATCCAGGCATCCAACGGCCCGTGGGTCTATTCCATGCGCGTCGACCGCTGCACCGGGCAGGTGGACAATGTCCGCCGCGAACGCCGCGCCGGCGGTGGCTGGGGCGGTGGCGGCGGCAATTGGGGCGGCGGCAATTGGGGCACTTGGCACGGCGGCCCCCCCACCAGGAACAGCGGCGATGGCCAGGGAACCTGGGACGGCCGCTAGATGCGCAACCCGCGGGTCCTCGAACGGAGCGGATTCATGAAACCACGCCGGTTCGTCCTTTTGCTGGCCGTGGTGGCGGGGCTCGGCCTCGCCGCCGGCGGCGTTTCGGCGCAGCCGACGGGCGCCTTCGGCCTGCAATTCGGCTGGGGCGAAAGCTACGAGCCGCGCGGGCCGCGCCTTCTCATCTGCAAGACCAATTATCAGATCCGCCAGGCGATCGCGGCGCGCGGCTATGAGAACGTCGCGCTCAACGTGCGCGGCGACCGGCGCATCCAGGTCCGCGCCAGCATGGGCGGAGTAACCTATCTGCTCGAATACGATTTCTGCACCGACACGATCATCGAGCGGCGCGCGCTGCGCTGAGCCGAAGGTTTTTCAACGGGTTTTCAAAGGCGCAGGGGCAGGCGTCCCGCATCGGGCCTGCCGCTTTACCAATCGTTTGCTTTCGGGCAGCACTTTTTTAAGCCCGGCTTGCTAGAACCGATCCGTACGGTCGATGTCTGGAGTAGCCGTATGCGTGCAGGGGACAGCGTCGTGTTTGCCGCCCCTGCCGGAGCACCCGAACGGGATGAAGCCGGATCTGGTACTGCGTACCGGCTCTCCCGTCCGAGCGCCCCGCGCCTGCCTGTCGTGCTGGCGCTTGCCTTGCTTTTCCTGCTGGTCTGACGCTGCGCTTGCCGCACACGCAAGCGGTCGGGCTTACGACAGGGCGGTTTCTCCCTTCAGCGCTCGCGCCAGCTGGTCGAGCCACAATTCCCAGCCTTCGCCGGCCGCCTGCTGCTCGTCCGGCGGCATGCCCTTGCCGGACCAGGCATTGACGAGCGTGAGCTCGGTGCGGCCGGAAGAAATTCCGCGAAAGCTCACGTCGATATATTCATCGACATAATCGCCGGGTTCGGCGGCGCCGGTTCCGGCATAGGTAAAGGTCTTGCGGATGCGCCGGCCGGGGTCGAGTATTTGATACTCGCCTTCATGGGCGAAGATGCCGCCGTTCTCGCCGGGGTTCTCGACGCGATAGCGGCCGCCGGGACGGACATCCGCCTCGACCCTGTGGCCGAACCAGCGCCGCAGCAAGGCGAGGTCGGTCCAGGCTTGATAGAGCTCGTCGGGGGTCGCATCGAAAATGCGGGCCACGGTGATCTGGTGCGATGCGCTCATGTTCCGGTCTTCCTGTCCTTAAGTGCGGCGTCGGGGGCAGCCCGGCATCGCCGGAAACGCTCAGTGGCGGAGGATCTTTTCCATCGCCTTGCCCCTTGCGAGCTCATCGATCAGCTTGTCCATGTAGCGGATGTCGCGCATCAGCGGCTCGGCGATCTCCTCCACCCGGATGCCGCAGACCACGCCCTTGATCTGGGCGCGCGCCGGGTTTATCGCCGGCGCCTCGGCGAAAAAATCCTCGAGCGTGGTGCCGTCGCCGAGCCTGTCGGCCAGGGACTGGCGGCTGTGCCCGGTCAGCCAGCAGATGATCTCGTCGACTTCCTCCCGGCTGCGCCCCTTGCGTTCGGCCTTGGCGACATAATGCGGATAGATGCTGCCCACGCTCATCGAATAGATGCGGTGCTTGGTCATGTGCTCCTCCAGACCGGCAGAACGATGCACCCCCGGCTGCGTTCCGGCAATGTCGGGCCGCCCGGCCATGGTTAGCGCCGTCTTTCCCGCCGGCACGCGATTGCCGGCTTTTACGGAAAGGCGCCGTTGAGACGGTGGCTTCATACTGCCGGCAAGCGGAAGGGAGGCCGGAATGGCCGGAATTCTCGATCGACCGGGGCAGGCGCTGCGCGGGATTTCCACCGTGGCGGGGCGCTATATCATCGGCGACGCGCCGGCCCATCCCGGCAGCAATCTGTTCGCCTGCCGGCTGCGCGAGCTGTCGACGCACGGCTTCGCGGTGGCGGCCCCGGTGATCCCGCCGGTCGGCGAGCCGGTCTCGGCGATGTTCACCCCGTTCGGGCATCTGCGCGGGCGGGTGGCGCGGCAGACGGCGGACGGGTTCGAGCAGGGTGGCGGGCACCAGCGGATAGCGCGGCAGGCGCGCGCAAGAGCGAGCAAATAACAAGAGCGGGCAAACAAAAAGGGCCCCGTCCGGGGCCCTTCGCGTTTCAGTCGTTCCGGCCGGTCAGGCGGAATAGTACATCTCGTATTCGACCGGGTGGGGGGTGTGCTCGAATTTGACCACCTCGGTCATCTTCAGGTCGATATAGGCGTTGATGAAATCGTCGTCCATCACGCCGCCCTGCTTGAGGAAGTCGCGGTCGGCGTCGAGCGCTTCTAGGGCTTCGCGCAGCGAGGCGGCGACGGTGGGGATTTCCTTGAGCTCTTCCTTGGGCAGCTCGTAGAGGTCCTTGTCCATCGGGTCGCCGGGATGGATCTTGTTGCGGATGCCGTCGAGCCCGGCCATCAAGAGCGCGGTGAAGGCGAGATAGGGGCTGGCCAGCGGATCGGGGAAACGGACCTCGACGCGCTTCGACTTCGGCGACTGTCCGAAGGGGATGCGGCACGAGGCCGAGCGGTTGCGGGCCGAATAGGCCAGCAGCACCGGCGCCTCGAAGCCGGGCACCAGGCGCTTGTAGGAGTTGGTGGCGGGGTTGGTGAAGGCGTTGATCGCCTTGGCGTGCTTGATGACGCCGCCGATGTAATAGAGGCATTCCATCGACAGGCCGGCATACTGATCGCCGGCGAAGAGCGGCTTGCCGTCCTTCCAGATCGACTGATGGCAGTGCATGCCCGAGCCGTTGTCGCCATAGACGGGCTTGGGCATGAAGGTCGCGGTCTTGCCATAGGCGTTGGCGACCTGCTGGACGACGTATTTGTAGATCAGCACGTCGTCGGCCGACTTGATCATCGGCTTGAAGCGGATGCCGAGCTCGTGCTGGGCCGAGGCAACCTCGTGGTGGTGCTTTTCGACGACGACGCCCATGGAAGCCATGGCCTCGAGCATCTCGCCGCGGATGTCCTGGGCGGAATCGAGCGGCGGCACAGGGAAATAGCCCTTCTTGAGCCCAATATGGTGCCCCGAATTGCCGGCCTCGTAGCGGGTGTCGTTGTTGGAGGGCAGCTCGCTCGCATCGACCTCGAAGCCGACCTTGTAGGGGGTGTTCGAATAGCGCACGTCGTCGAACAGGAAGAATTCGGGCTCGGGGCCGAACACCACGGAATCGCCGATGCCGGCGGAGGCGACGAAAGCCTCGGCCTTCTTGGCGATGGAGCGCGGGTCGCGGTTATAGGGCTGGTAGGTGGCGGGCTCGAGGATGTCGCAGTTCACCGCGAGGGTGGCGGCGCCGAAGAAGGGGTCGACATAGACGGACTCCGCATCGGGCATCAGCACCATGTCGGATTCGTTGATGGCCTTCCAGCCGGCGATGGAGGAGCCGTCGAACATCACGCCGTCCTCGAACATGTCCTCGTCGACCGCCGAGACGTCCATGGTGACGTGCTGCAGCTTGCCGCGCATGTCGGTGAACCGCAGGTCCAGATATTTGATGTTCTCATCCTTGATCTTCTGGATGATGTCGCTTCCGGTCGTCATCGGCTTTTCCTGTAATTGGTCGGATGCGGTTGATGGGGTGGGTGGCTTGTAAAAATCCGCTCAGAGCGCGTCGTCGCCGAACTCGCCGGTGCGGATGCGGATGGCCTGCTCGATCGGATAGACGAAGATCTTGCCGTCGCCGATGCGACCCGTCTGCGCGGCCGCTCGGATGGCCTCGATGGCCTTTTCCGCAAGCTCGTCCGGACACACGACCTCGACCTTAACCTTGGGCAGGAAGTCGACGACGTATTCCGCGCCCCGATAGAGCTCGGTATGGCCCTTCTGACGGCCGAATCCCTTGGCCTCCGTCACGGTGATGCCCTGGAGCCCGACTTCCTGGAGCGCTTCCTTGACCTCGTCGAGCTTGAACGGTTTTACGATCGCTTCGATTTTCTTCATCGAGAAAAGGCCTCCGATTGCCGTCTGGCGGGACTGTGCCACCCTATAC
>JAEWHZ010000129.1 GCA_023387585.1 Pseudomonadota bacterium | reverse complement strand
CGCCATGGCGTCGGTGCCGGGCAGCAGGTCGATGGAGATGGCGTCGCCCTCGCGCCAATAGCTCGAGATCTGCAGGATCGCCGGGCCGGACAGGCCGCGATGGGTGAACAGCAGCGCCTCCTCGAAGCGCGTCCTGCCGTGGCGCACCGCGGCGTCGAGCGACACCCCGGCCAGCGGCTTCAGCGCTTCCAGCGCTCCGGTCTCGAAGGTCAGCGGCACCAGCGCGGGCCGGGTTTCTGTGACCTCTAGCCCGAACTGCTCGGCGAGCCGGTAGCCGAGCCCGGTGGCGCCCATCTTGGGGATCGATTTTCCGCCCGTCGCGACGACGAGGCTTTTCGCCTCGAAGACGCCCTCGGAGGTCGCCACCGTGAACATCTCGCCTTCGCGCGCCACCGTGTCGATGGTGACGCCCGGCCGGAACCCGCCGCCGGCGCGCGACAATTCGGTCATCAGCATGGCAACGATCTGCGTCGCCGAACCGTCGCAGAACAGCTGTCCCAGCGCCTTTTCGTGCCAGGCGATGCCGTGCCGGTCGACCAGCGCGATGAAATCGGCCGGCGTGTAGCGCGACAGCGCCGAGAGCGCGAAGCGCGGATTGTGCGACAGGAAGCGCTCGCGCCCGGTGGTGTGGGTCGCATTGGTATTGGTGAAATTGCACCGCCCGCCGCCCGAGATGCGGATTTTCTCGCCCGGCACGCGCAGATGGTCGATGACCGTGACGCTGCGCCCGCGCCGCCCGGCGGTGATGGCGGCGAACAGGCCGGCGGCGCCGGCGCCGAGGACGATGATGTCGGAGGTGAAAGATGCGCTCATGGGGGCGATCTGATAGGCTGATCGCTGTTCCGCCACAAGCGAAAGCCCCGCATTTTCATTGACTCTGCGGGGGGTGGCTGTAGAAGCGGCAGCTTGAGAGCTCAGCGAAGGATCCGGCCATGATGCGCCGCGCCAATCCGGCAGGTTCGTTCCACGCGGCAGCGCCAGGCGCTGCGGGCGCGATGCTCGCTTCGACCAAAACCACGACCAAAACCGCCTGAGGCTTTCCCCGGGTCGTCTCCCGCCGGGGAGAGGCTCGATGAAGCGACCGTGGCGCAAGGGGCGCCGCGCGGGAGGCATGGTCAGGGAACGGAGTTTTCCAAATGGGCTATCGGGTTGCAGTTGTCGGGGCTACCGGCAATGTGGGGCGCGAGGTGTTGAACATCCTCGCCGAGCGCAATTTTCCGGCCGACGAAGTGGTGGCGCTCGCCTCCTCGCGCTCGGTGGGGCGCGAGATCAGCTTCGGCGACAGGATCCTCAAGGTGAAGAACCTCGAGGATTTCGACTTTGCCGGCATCGATTTCGCCATCATGTCGGCGGGCGGGGCCACCAGCAAGGACTGGGCGCCGCGCATCGCCGCCAAGGGCGCCATCGTCATCGACAATTCGAGCTACTGGCGCTACCACGCCGACGTGCCGCTGGTGGTGCCGGAGGTGAACGGGCATGTTCTCGACGCCTTCATGGCCGATCCCAAGCGCACCAACATCATCGCCAATCCCAATTGCTCGACCGCCCAGCTGGTGCTGGCGCTGAAGCCGCTGCACGAGCTCGCGACCATCAGGCGCGCCGTGGTGTCGACCTATCAGTCGGTCTCCGGCGCCGGCAAGGACGCCATGGACGAGCTGTGGGCGCAGACCAAGGGCATCTTCGTCAACGACAAGCCGACGCCGGCGAAGTTCTCCAAGCAGATCGCCTTCAACGTCATCCCCCATATCGACGTCTTCATGGAGGACGGCTTCACCAAGGAAGAGTGGAAGGTGATGGCCGAGACCAAGAAGATCCTCGATCCCAGGATCAGGCTGACCTGCACGGCGGTGCGCGTGCCGGTGTTCGTCGGCCATTCGGAAGCGGTCAATCTGGAATTCGAAAAGCCGATCACCGCCGACGAGGCGCGCGAGGCGCTGCGCGAGGCGCCGGGCATCGCCGTGATCGACAAGCGCGAGCCGGGCGGCTATGCGACGCCGGTCGAAAGCGTCGGCGAGGACAGCACCTATGTGTCGCGCATCCGCGAGGACGTGACCGTCGAGAACGGGCTGGCCCTGTGGGTGGTGTCGGACAATCTGCGCAAGGGCGCGGCGCTCAACACCATCCAGATCGCCGAGACGCTGATCGCGCGCGGGCTGATGGACCGTAAGGCCGCCTGAGGCGCTAATCGTCTGCCCCAATAAAAAACCCCCGGCCGGGGCAGGCCGGGGGTCGGGGGAGGAGCGGGCCGGCGCTTACTGCGCGGGCAGGTCCGGCAGGGCGTCCGCTGGGGGAGCCGGCTCGGGAGCCGGAGCAGCGGCACCGGCGCCGGACTGGAAGGCGCCGACCTCGTCGGCCGATAGCCCGCCGCTGCCGTCGATATCGGCGGCGGCGAAGTCGGATTCGGTCATCTGCGGCCAGATGACGATCACTTCCTCATAGGAAAGCTCGCCATTGCCGTCGATATCCAGCTCTTCGAAGGTCGCGCCCTGGGCAAGGGCAGGCATGGAAAGGCCCGAGAGCACGAGGGCGGCGAGAGCGAATTTCTTCATGTCGCAATGAACTCCGTTCGTTGACGTGACCGGGCGGGAGGTGCCCGGTCTCGGTGCCGTTGCGGCGTCCCGATGGCGAGGAGATTGCTCCGCTCACATGGCCGTGATCGGACCCTGCTTGGGCACGGAAGCGATCTTTGCAGGGAAATTTCCGGGCAGCGCGGAATGGTTAATTTCCAAGTGCTGCGCGAGTCTTCACGGCCTTGTTACCATGCCTATACCGGCCCGGGGGCGGCAGGGCGGCGCCGGGCAAGTGCCCATGCGTGGCAAACCAAGTGCGAAATTGTGGCGGGCCGGTCGAGCGGGCCGAAACCGGTGGCCGGCGCCGCCTCGGCGCTGCAACCCGCCAGTCGTCGCTCTCAGCCTATTTCGGGGCGCAAGAAGTCGCCGGTCTCGCTGTTCATCACCCACAGCTCGCCGAGCAGGATGTCGAACCAGGCACCGTGCAGCAGCAGCTTTCCCTCGGCCTCCAGCCGGGCGATATAGGGAAAGGTGCGCAGATTGGCGATGGAATGGCGCACCGAAATGCGCTCCAGCGCCGTCTCGCGCTCCGTGGGGGTCAGCATGGTGCTGGCGCCGACCTGGGCCGAGACCGGACCCAGCATGCTCATCCACTTGCCGATGAAATCGCCCTCGTCGAGCGGCTTGGCCTTCGGGTTGAGCGCCGCCCGGATGCCGCCGCAGCGGCCATGGCCCATGACGACGATGTTGGAGACTTCCAGCGAATTGACCGCGAACTCGATGGCCGCCGAGGTGCCATGCTGGGCGGCATCGGGCTGATAGGTGGGCACGAGGTTGGCGACGTTGCGCAAGACGAACAGCTCGCCCGGGCCGGCGTCGAAGATGGTCTCGGGCGCCGCGCGGCTGTCGCAGCAGGCGATGATCATCGTCGAGGGCGTCTGCCCGGTGCTTGCGAGCTCGCGATAGCGCGCCTTTTCGCGCGCATAGCGCCCCGCGATAAAATCGCTGTATCCGTCGAGAAGCCGTTGCGGAAATTCATGCATGGGATGTCGAATATCTGTAAGCAAATTCGAGATCAACCGTGCAATTTGCAGGACACCCATGCTGATTTACCGCTTCCTGACCGGCGAGGACGACAGCGCCTTCTGTCACAAGGTGACCAAGGCCTTGAGCGAGGGCTGGCAATTGCACGGCTCGCCCACCTATGCCTTCGATGCGGTGAGCAAGAAGATGCGCTGCGGGCAGGCCGTGACGAGGACCGTCGCGCGGCAGGAGTACGATCCGGAAAAGCGGTTGGTGGATTACTGAGTCGGGGCGGGTGCGGGGGGCAGGCGCGGGCACCGTCAGATTTGCCCCAGCGTCTGCTCCAGCTTCGTGAAAAACGCCTTCCAGCCGGCCTGCGCGCCGCCGAAAGCCTGTTTCTGCTCCGGGCGGAAGCCGTGTTGCTCCATGCGCAGGCGCGTGCCGCCCGCGATCGGGGTGAGGGTGAAGCTCACCGTGCTTTCGAGCGCGAAGGCGGGATCGTCGCTGGCAAAGTTCCACGTATAGGACAGGTGCCGGTCGGGCTCGAGCGCCAGCACCTCGCAATCGAGCACGCCGCCCCATTCGCCGCGCAGATTGAAGCGGTGGCCGACGCTCGGAGCGAAATCGTTGGCCATCAGCCAGTCGGCGATCAGATGCGGCTCGGTCAGCGCGCGCCACAGCTTTTCCGGCGGATGGGCGAAGTCGCGCTCGACGACGACGCTGCGGGTCCCGCCGGTCATCGCTTCGCCTTGCTGCTCTTTTCGCCATTGAGGGCGATGGCGGCACGGACCAGGGCGGTGAAGGCCTGTTCGTCGATCGCATCGCCCTCGCGAAAATCTATGGCGCGGCGGGCATTGCCCTCGAGGCTGGCGTTGAACAGCTTTTCGGGGTCGGGCAGCGCGGCGCCCTTGGCGAAGGTGGTCTTCACCGCCGCCTTGTAGGCCTCGCCGGTGCAGATGATGCCGTTATGCGACCAGACCGGCTGGTTCCATTTGAATTCCTCGACGATGCCGGGATCGGCGCTGAGGATCAGCGCCCTTATGCGCGCCAGCATCTCGCCGCGCCAGCCGCCGAGCTCGGCGATGCGCTGTTCGATATGGTGCGGGGCCTTAGTCTGGTCCCAGTTCGCGGTGGCCTTGGGCATGGCTACATCCTCTCGCCGGGCAATTTGCTGGCCTGCCGCACCCAGTCGGCCAGCTGGTCCTCGAAATCCTCGCCCTCATGGATGTGGTGGTAGCGCACCGCGGGGTATTTCGATTTTTCCTTCGGTGCGGGATCGAGCGAGGCGCCCTGGAAGAAGGTCAGCTTGATATAGCGCGCGAAGCAGTGGAGGCTGAGAAACCATTCGTCGCGGACGACGCCATAAAAGGGCGAGTTCCATTTGACCGCCTTGGCGACGCCCGGCACCTCGCGCGACACGATGGCGTCGATGCGTTTTCCGGCCTCGCTCTTCCAGCCGGGCATGGCGGCGATATAGGCCTTTATCGGTTCCTCGCCATAGCCCTTGGCGATCTGCGGATTGCCGCCGGACAGCAGCACCGGCTCGCTCTTGGTCATTGGTCCATCCTCGTCAGGAGGTCGTCGAGGTCGTCGAAGCGCCTGTCCCAGAAGCGCTGCATGTTTCGCGTCCAGTCGGCCAGCAGGGCGAGCTGCGCCGGCTGCGGGCTGTAATGGGTCTGGCGCCCCTCTTGGCGGTCGCGCACCAGCCCGGCCTGCTTGAGCACGCCCAGATGCCTCGAGACCACGGGCTGGGACACGCCGGCGGTCAGGGTGATGGCCCCGACCGTGCGCTCGCCCTCGCGGCACAGGCGCTCGAATATGGCCCGGCGCGTGGGGTCGGAAAGGGCCTTGAAGACGGAGTCCGGAACGGTCAGCTTCCTGATCCATAGCTGTTCGACTATGGATAATCCATAGCCACCCGGCTATGGTTCAGTCAAGCGAAAATTCCGTTCAGATTCCGGCCCGAGCGCAAAAATCGCCTGTAAAATCAGTTCAGCTTTCCCGGGTTGGCATTCAGCCAATACAGCATGAGCACCGTTTTCGCGTCGACGATGCCGCCGGTTTCGACCAGCGCCAGCGCCTCGCCGAGCGTCATTTCGAGCACCTCGATATCCTCGCCCTCCTCGGCCAGCCCGGCGCGCTGGCCATGCCGGTCCTCGCTGTTATAGCGGGCGGCGTAGCAATGGATCTTCTCGGTCAGCGAGCCGGGGCTGGCATAGACCGCGCAGATGAAAGTGAGCTTTTCCACCGCATATCCCGTCTCCTCCAGCGCCTCGCGCCGCGCGCAAATCTCGGGCGGATCGCCGTCCAGCAGGCCGGCGCAGACCTCGATCAGCCGCGGCGCGTCGCCGTTGAGATGCGGCGGCAGGCGGAACTGGCGCACCAGCGCCACGCGGTCCTTTTCGGGATCGTAGAGGATGACGGCGGCGGCGCTGCCGTGGTCATAGACCTCGCGATTGTGCCGCTCCGGCCTGCCGGCGAGGCTGTCATGCTCGACGACATAGCGGGTCAGCGTGCCCCAATCCCTTGCCAGGACTGTCTTTTCATGGATGACGATGCGTTCGCTCAAAACCCGGACACTCCGATATGGAAAGGGTGTAGTGATGGCCGAGCGGGCGCGGATTGGCCAGTGCGCCTGCACCTAAAGTTGCCCCGACAAAGACGATCTGAGGTTTTGACGGATGCCGGCCGGATCGCTAGAAGTCTCGAACCATTCCAAACTGTGCGTCCGCACATCGCAGAGACCGTTGCCATGACCGTCCGGCCGCGTCCGACTTCGCCGCACCTGCAAATCTACCATTTCGCCATCACCATGACGATGTCGATCGTGCACCGGATCACCGGTGGCGCGCTCTATGTCGGCATGGCGCTGCTGGCCATCTGGCTGGCGGCGGCGGCCATCGGGCCGGAGGCGCTGGGCGCGGTGAACGTGCTTTATGGCAGCTGGTTCGGCATGTTGGTGCTGTTCGGCTATAGCTGGGCGCTGATCCACCACATGCTGGGCGGCTTTCGCCATTTCGTGTGGGATTTCGGCCATGGCTTCGAGGCCGGCACGCGCGAGGGTCTGGCCTGGGCCAACCTGATCGGCTCGGTGGTTCTGACGCTGCTGGTATGGACGATTTTCGTGTGGGTGGGCTGATGCGCGAGGAAAAGATCACGACGGCGACGATCGCCGATCCCGCGAGCAAATACGGCAACGGCAAGCGGGCGACGCGCGATTTCACGCTGCAGCGGCTGAGCGGGGCGGTGAACGTGGTGTTCGCGCTGTTCCTCGTCTTCATCGTGGTGCGAATCGCCGGGCAGGGCCATGAAGAGGTGGTGGCGCTGATCGGCACCTGGTGGATCGGCCTTCCGTTCGCCGTGCTGCTGGCGGTGGCGGCGTTCCACATGCATATCGGCATGCGCGAGATCATCGAGGACTATGTGCATGATGCGCAACTGCACAGGCTTTCGCTGGCGCTGAACAGCTTCGTCGCCATCGCCGCCGGCGCGGTCGGCGCCTGCGCCGTGCTCAAGATCGTATTTTGGGGTTAGGCCGATGGCGTCCGCATATCAGCTGATCGATCACGAATTCGACGTCGTCGTCGTCGGTGCCGGCGGCGCGGGCCTGCGCGCCACGCTGGGCATGGCCGAGCAGGGGTTCAACACCGCCTGCATCACCAAGGTGTTTCCGACGCGCAGCCATACGGTCGCCGCGCAGGGCGGCATCGCCGCATCGCTGGGCAATATGGGCCCGGATTCGTGGCAGTGGCACATGTACGACACCGTCAAGGGGTCGGACTGGCTGGGCGACAACGACGCCATGGAATATCTGGCGCGCGAGGCGCCGCAAGCGGTCTACGAGCTCGAGCATTACGGCGTGCCCTTCAGCCGCACCGAGGACGGGCGCATCTATCAGCGGCCCTTTGGCGGGCACATGCAGAATTACGGCGAGGGGCCGCCGGTGCAGCGCACCTGCGCCGCCGCCGACCGCACCGGCCACGCGATCCTGCACACGCTTTACGGCCAGTCTCTGAAGCACAACGCGCAGTTCTTTATCGAATATTTCGCCATCGACCTGATCATGGGCGCGGACGGCGAATGCCAGGGCGTGATCGCCTGGAAGCTCGACGACGGCACGCTGCACCGCTTCCGCGCCAAGCTGGTGGTGCTGGCGACGGGCGGCTACGGCCGCACCTATTTCTCGGCGACCTCGGCCCATACCTGCACCGGCGACGGCAACGGCATGGCGGCCCGCGCCGGCCTGCCGCTGCAGGACATGGAATTCGTGCAGTTCCACCCCACCGGCATCTACGGCGCCGGGGTGCTGATCACCGAGGGCGCGCGCGGCGAGGGCGGCTATCTGACCAATTCCGAGGGCGAGCGCTTCATGGAGCGCTATGCGCCAAACGCCAAGGATCTGGCGTCGCGAGACGTGGTTTCGCGCTGCATGACGCTCGAGATCCGCGACGGGCGCGGAGTGGGGCCGAAAAAGGACCACATCTATCTGCATCTCGACCATCTCGACCCGGCGGTGCTGCATGAGCGCCTGCCGGGGATCACCGAGAGCGCAAAAATCTTCGCCGGCGTCGACCTGACGCGCGAGCCGATCCCGGTACTGCCCACGGTGCACTACAATATGGGCGGCATACCCACCAATTACTGGGGCGAGGTGCTCGATCCGCGCCGCGGCGGGCCGGATGCGGTGGTGCCCGGGCTGATGGCGGTGGGCGAGGCGGGCTGCGCCTCGGTGCATGGCGCCAACCGGCTGGGCTCGAACTCGCTGATCGACCTGGTGGTGTTCGGGCGCGCCGCGGCCATCCGCGCAGCCGAGGTGGTGGACCGCAACGCCGCCGTTCCGGGCGTCAACCAGGCCGAGGACGACAAGGTGCTGGCCCGCTTCGACCGGCTGCGCAACGCCAATGGCGGCGCGCCCACGGCAGAGGTGCGCGACCGGATGCAGCGCATCATGCAGGAGGACGCGGCGGTGTTCCGCACCTCGGAATCTCTGGCGCAGGGCGTCGTGCGCATGAATGAGCTCTATGGCACGCTGAGCGATCTCAAGGTGCATGACCGCTCGCTGATCTGGAACTCGGACCTGGTCGAGACGCTGGAGCTCGAGAACCTGATGGCCTCGGCCGTCACCACGGTGGTCTCGGCCGAGGCGCGCAAGGAAAGCCGCGGCGCGCATGCGCATGAGGACTATCCCGAGCGCGATGACGTGAACTGGCGCAAGCACACGTTGAGCTATATCGGCGAAGATGGCGGCGTGCGGCTCGATTACCGGCCGGTGCATGTCGATCCGCTTTCGGACGGCATCGATCTGAGCCGGATCGCGCCCAAGGCGCGCGTTTACTGACGGCGGCGCCAACAGGCCGCGCCGCGTGACGTGTTTACCGCGCTTTGTCTCGAAGCGCCCGTGAAGGAAAAGTTGCGATGGTCGAACTGCTGCTGCCCAAGGCGTCCCAGCCGGTCAAGGGAAAGACCTGGCCGAAACCCGCCGCGGCCAAGCGCCTGCGCGAGTTCCGCATCTATCGCTACGATCCGGACAAGGCCGAGAATCCGCGCATCGACACCTATTTCGTCGATCTCGACGATTGCGGGCCGATGATCCTCGACGCGCTGCTTTGGATCAAGAACAAGGTCGATCCGACCCTGACCTTGCGGCGCTCCTGCCGCGAGGGCATTTGCGGGTCGTGCTCGATGAACATCAACGGGCTCAACACGCTGGCCTGCACCAAGGGCATGGATGACAGTCGCGGGCCGATCAAGGTCTATCCGTTGCCGCATATGCCGGTGATCAAGGACCTGGTGCCGGACCTGACCAATTTCTACGCCCAGCATCGCGCCATCCAGCCCTGGTTGCAAACGACGAGCGAGACGCCGAAGACCGAGTGGAAGCAGTCGATCGCCGACCGGGCCAAGCTGGACGGGCTCTATGAATGCATCCTGTGCGCGTGCTGCTCGACCTCGTGCCCGTCCTATTGGTGGAACGGGGAAAAATATCTCGGCCCGGCGGCGCTGCTGCAGGCCTATCGCTGGCTGATCGATTCGCGCGACGAGACGACGAGCGAGCGGCTCGACACGCTCGAGGACCCGTTCAAGCTCTATCGCTGCCACACCATCATGAACTGCACGAAAACCTGTCCCAAGGGGCTGAACCCGGCCAAGGCGATTGCCGCCATCAAGAAGATGATGGTGGATCGCCAGGTCGAGGCGGCATGATCGAGGCGGCGTGACTTATCCCCGTCCATGATCGGTCGCCGCATCATGCGGCGTGCCAATCATGGAGGTGAGCTAATGGAAGATGCCTTTTCCACCCACACGCCGGGCCTGACCGCGCCGGCGGCCGACGGTTTTGCCATTCTGCCCGACGACGATGCCGATCTGGCGTATACGACGCGGGCGGTCTATGTCGGCGCGGGCGGCACGCTTGACATCGTGCTGGCCTCGGGTGCCGAAGTGAGCCTTGTCAATGTCGGTGACGGCACGGTGCTGCCGCTGCGCGTCAGGCGGGTGCTGGAGAGTACGACGGCCGGCGATCTCGTCGGGCTGTGCTGAGTCAGATCTGTCGTGCGGTCGAACCGGAAAAGTCTGCAACTTTTCCTGGCCGCACTTTAGGTTCGCCCGAACTCGTCCTCGATGCGCACGATATCGTCCTCCCCGAGATAGGAGCCGGTCTGCACCTCGACGAGCTCGAGCAGGATCTTGCCCGGATTGGCGAGACGATGCGTGCAGCCGAGCGGCAGATAGACGGATTCGTTCTCGCTGAGCATTCTGGTGGCGCCGTCGATGGTGACCTCGGCGGTGCCGCGCACCACGATCCAGTGTTCGGAACGGTGGTGGTGGCGCTGCAAGGACAGCTTCCGGCCCGGCTTGACGAACAGGCGCTTGACCTGGAAGCGCTCGCCCGTCAGCACTGAGGAATAGCCGCCCCAGGGCCGGTAGGCCGTGCGGTGCACCTCGGTGAGCGGACGGGTGGCGGCGGCTTCCTTGAGCTGCTTGGCCAGCCGGCCGACACGCTGCGCCTCGGACAGCCTGCCGACGAAGACCGCATCCTCGCTGGCGATGACGGCGACATCGTCGAGCCCGTCGACCACCACATGGGTGGTTTCGGTATAAACGAGCGAGTTCGAGGTGCCGGACAGCGTCACCGGGCCGATCGAGGCGTTGCCGGCATCGTCGCGCGGCTGCACGGCCCAGACCGCGTCCCAGGCGCCGAGATCGGACCAGGGAAAGCCGACCGGCACCACGGCGGCGCTCTCGGTGCGCTCGAAGATGGCGTAGTCGACCGAGATGTCCGGGGCTTCGGCGAAATCGGGCTCGGACAGGCGGATGAAGTCGAGATCGCGCCGCGCCCGGGCGACGGCGGCGCTGGCGGCGGCGAACGTGGCGGGGGCCAGCTTTTCGCACTCTTCGAGAAAGCGTCGGGCGCCAAGCATGAACATGCCCGAATTCCACACATGCCCGCCCTCGGCCAGCAGCGCCTCGGCGCGCTCGCGCGAGGGCTTTTCGATGAAGCGCTCGACCCGGCTGGCGCCGCCTTCGAGCGCTTCGCCGAGGGCGATATAGCCGAAGCCGGTTTCGGGTGCGGTGGGCGAGATGCCGAAGGTGACGAGCCAGCCGGCATCGGCGGCGGCGGCAGCCTTGTCGATGGCGGCGAGATAGTCGTCGGTGACGGTGATGGCGTGGTCGGATGGCATGACGTGCAGGATGGCGTCGGGCTCGACGGCGAGTGCATGCGCGGCCGCCGCGGCGATGGCGACGGCGGTGTTGCGCGCCATGGGCTCGAGCAGGATGGCGCCGAGCGGCACGCCGATCTCCTGCGCCTGCTCGGCGACGATGAAGCGGTAATCGTCATTGGTGACGACGATGGCCGGCGCATAGCGTGCGCGCTCGGAAACGCGGGCCAGCGCCTGCTGGTAGAGGCTGGTGTCGCCGATGAGTGGAATGAACTGCTTGGGACGCGCCGAGCGTGATAGCGGCCACAGCCTGGTGCCCTGTCCGCCGGCGAGGATGACAGGGATGATGGGTCTGGGCATGGCGGTTCCGGCGCTGTGTTGGTGCGATCGGCGCGGACAGTAATATGCCCGGTGGCTCAAGGCCAGACCGGGCCTGAAGCCCGAGGAAGCGGCCGGCGCTTGACTCCCCCGCCCAAGCCGGCCTTAACTGCCCGTTAACCATAAAGCTGCGGAGCGCCAGTCGTCTGGCCCGAAGTGACGCGCCTGTCCGCGCGGCCACGCGTCTCGCTCTTGCCGATCGTGCGATGGGTTGGGGGGTGGATCGTGAGCCAGGTTCAGCATCGGGCGGGTGTGGCGCTGCCGGGGGAGCGCGACAGGCGGCTGATGCTGGCGCTGGGCGTCAAGCGGGGCATCGATGTCATAGGCGCCTTGATCGGTCTTTTGGCGCTTATTCCCGTGCTCGGCCTGCTCGTGCTGGCGGCGCGGCTGAGCGGCAGCGGGCCCGTGCTGTTCCGCCAGGAGCGCGAGGGGCGCGACGGAAGGCGCTTCGTCATCGTCAAGCTGCGCAGCATGAGCGCGGGCGGGGACAAGCAGGTTACGCGGCTGGGGCGGTGGCTGCGCCGCAGCAGCGCCGACGAGTTGCCGCAACTGTGGAACGTGCTGATCGGGGAGATGTCGCTGGTCGGGCCGCGGCCGCATATCGCCGACATGCGGGTCAACGGCGTGCGCTATCGCGATCTGGTGCCGCGCTATGAGGCGCGGCACGCCATGCGGCCGGGCCTGACGGGGCTGGCCCAGGTCAGCGGCTGGCGCGGCACGGTCGGGGACGATGCGCATGCGGCGGCACGGGTGGCGTGCGATCTGCGCTATGTGCGCGAATTCTCGCTCGGGCTCGATCTCGCAATCCTGCTGCGCACGCTGCGCCCCTCGGTCCTGTTCACGCGCGACCCTTGAGAAAAATCAGCGCGACGACGCATTCGTGAACATGCCGCATTGCCGACGCAGGTCCCGCTTAAGGGATTGGTAACCGGAGTCGGAGCACCTGTGTTCGCAGCCGAACGTTACCGCGCGGAGCGCCGATTGCGCCTTG
>JAEWHZ010000273.1 GCA_023387585.1 Pseudomonadota bacterium | reverse complement strand
TGCTCGCCGCGGGCGGCATGATCTCCATCCTGCCGGTCATCGTCCTGTTCGCGCTGGTGCAGCGCGTGATGGTCGCGGGCATCACCGCCGGCGCAGTCAAGGGTTAACGTTCAATGGCCAATCTCTCCATCAAGGGCGTCCGCAAGAGCTTCGGCACGCTCGAGGTCCTCAAGAACATCGACATCGAGCTCGACGATGGCGGCTTTCTGGTGCTGCTCGGGCCTTCGGGGTGCGGGAAGTCGACGCTGCTCGGCATCATCGCCGGGCTCGAGCCCAGCTCGGGCGGCGACGTGCTGATCGGGCCGCGCAACGTCAACAACGTGCATCCCAAGGACCGCAACATCGCCATGGTGTTCCAGTCCTACGCGCTCTATCCGACCATGTCGGTGAAGCGGAACATCGGCTTCGGGCTCGAGATGCGCAAGGTGCCCGCCGCCGAGCGCGACGCGGCGATCCACAAGGCCGCCGAGCTGTTGCAGATCGAGCACCTGTTGGAGCGCAAGCCGGGCCAGCTCTCGGGCGGGCAGCGCCAGCGCGTCGCCATGGGCCGCGCCATCGTGCGCGATCCCGAGCTGTTCCTGTTCGACGAGCCGCTGTCCAATCTCGACGCCAAGCTGCGCGTCGAGATGCGTACCGAGATCAAGCGCCTGCACGACCGGCTCGGCACCACCATCGTCTATGTCACGCACGACCAGATCGAGGCGATGACGCTGGGCACCAAGGTGGCGGTGATGCGCGACGGCATCATCCAGCAGCTCGCCGATCCGCAGACCATCTATGAGCGGCCCGCCAACATGTTCGTGGCCGGCTTCATCGGCTCGCCCACCATGAACTTTCTGAACGGCACGCTGGTCGAGGAGGGCGGTGTCCTGGCCCTGCGTCACGAGGCCGGCACGCTGTCGCTCGAGGGGATGCAGCAGGAGGTCGGATCCTTCATCGGCAAGCCGGTCGTCGCCGGCATCCGCCCCGAGACCTTCCATCGCGGCGAGGGCGTCGGCACGCTGAGCGGCACGGTCGACGTGGTCGAGCCTACCGGCCCCGACACCATGGTGATCGTCAATGTCGGCGGGCAGTTGCTGACCGCCCGGCTCGGCGGGCGCGACCGCCCTACGCTCGGCGAGGCGCTGACGCTGTCTGTCGAGACGCCGGCCATCAATCTGTTCGATCCCGAAACCGGCAACCGCATCTGAAAACGAGACCACAATGAAAGACCTGCGCATCACCCGCCTGAGCGTTCACCAGTACAAGTGGGAGCAGCGCCAGCTCGGCTTCGACTATAACGGGTTCAACCACGTCTATCTCGACGGCTCCTCGGTGCCGCGCACCGACTATGTCTTCACCATCGAGACGGCGGCGGGCGTCACCGGCGTCTATGCCGGCGGGGTCGGCGCGTCCTATGCCCAGGTGGCGATGGCGGCGCAGTATCTGATCGGCAAGAACGCGCTCGAGCGCGAGAAGATCTGGAACGACCTCAAGCGCGGGCTGCGCAAGAACGACAAGTTCGGCCTCGGCCCCATCGACATGGCGCTGTGGGATATCGCCGGCAAGGTCTATGGCGCCTCGGTTTCCGAATTGCTCGGCGGCTGGCGCACCAAGCTGCCTGCCTATGCCTCGACCTATCATGGCGACGAGAATGGCGGGCTCGACAGCCCGGAGGCCTTCGGCGATTTCGCCGTGCAGTGCCGCGAGATGGGCTACAAGGCCTACAAGATCCATGGCTGGGGCAACGGGCCCATCGCGCGCGAGGCTGCGGCCGTCATCGCCACCCGCAAGGCGGTGGGCGAGGGCATGGACCTGATGCTCGATCCGGGCTGCGAATACGAGAACTGGGGCGACGCGCTCAAGGTCGGCCGCGCCTGCGACGAGGCCGGCTTCTTCTGGTACGAGGACCCCTACAAGGATGGCGGGCTGTCCTCCTACGCGCACAAGAAGCTCAAGCAGTTCATCAACACGCCGATCCTCTTGGGCGAGCATATCCGCGGCATGGAGCTGCGCGTCGACCAGCTGATCGCCGAAGGCACCGATTTCGTCCGCGCCGACACCGATTATGACGGCGGCATCACCGGGGTGATGAAGCTCGCCCATGTCGCCGAAGGCTTCGGCGTCGACATCGAGATCCACGCCCCCGGCCACGCGCCGCGCCACTGCATGGCCGCGATCCGCAACACCAATTACTATGAACTCGGCCTCGTCCACCCCAAGGTCCCGGGCTGGAAGTCGCAGAACCCGATCCACGCCGACGACTATTCCGACGACCTCGACGCCATCGACAGCGACGGCTGCGTGCCGGTGCCGGAAGGCCCGGGGCTGGGCACGCAGGTCAACTGGGACTGGCTGAAGAAGGCCGAGAGCGGAAAGACGGTCTACGAGTGAGCAAGAACGCCGGAAATCTGCCGCGCATCGCGGCGACGCGCATCGCGCCGATCCCGCGCTGGGCCTTGCTGGAGCGGCAGATTTTCGACGTGCTCGACCGTGCCGCGATCGAGTTCGCGGATCGCTATACGAGGCCCGACGGCACGCTGATCTGGCGCGACCGCTGGCCGGGCATGGACGGTTCGGACGACCCCTATGAGGGGTTCATGAACATGCCGCTCTTTTATGCGCTGGGCGGCAGCGAAGAGGTCTATCGCCGCTCGCGCACCATCTGGGACGGCATCACCTGGCAATGGACCGAATACGGCCAGATCCACCGCGAGTTCGACGCCTATTACGACTGGATGCATCACGGGGAGAGCAATCTCTTCTTCTATTTCTTCGGGCTCGCCGACCCGGACGTGCCCAAGGATCGCCAGCGCACGCGCCGCTTCGCCGGCTTCTACAATGGCGAGGATTCCGAGGCGCTGAACTGGGATGCCGGGCGGCGCCTGATCCGCTCGCCGATCAGCGGCAGCCGTGGGCCGCGCCACGTCCAGACCGCAGAGGACTGGTCGACGCATCGCGAGATCCTCGACAATTACCTCCCGCCCTTCGAGGACCTGCCCGGCATCGACCCATACGGCATGAAGACGCCGTGGTCGGACGACGCCACCTACGAACAAATCCTCGCCCGCATCAACGAGCGCCAGGCGCGCGGCGACGTGCCGCTCAATCTCGGCGCAACGGCGCTGATGACCCATGCCTTCCTCTATACGGGGGAAGCGAAATATCGCGACTGGGTGCTCGACTATCTCGCCGCCTGGCAGGAGCGCACCGTGCGCAATGGCGGCATCACGCCCGACAATATCGGCCTGTCCGGCGAGATCGGCGAATACAATGACGGCAAGTGGTGGGGCGGCTATTACGGCTGGCGCTGGCCGCACGGCTCGGTGTCGCTGCTCGAGCCGCTGAGCGTTTCCGGCACCAATGCGGCGCTGCTCACCGGCGAGATGCGCCATCTCGACCTGCTGCGCTCGCAGCTCGACATGCTGTGGGATCTGCGGCGCGAGGAAGACGGCAGGGTGCTGGTGCCCAACCGGCATTACGATGCCGGCTGGCGCGATTTCCGCCATCCGCATCCGATGTTCGGCGTCTATCTGTGGAACATCTCGATGGACGAGGCCGACGCGGCGCGCGCCGAACGCGGCTGGGCCGGCGACATCTTCGATCAGGTCGACCCGCGCTATTCCGCCTATGGCCGCAACACGGCCGGCGGGCATATGGGCTTCAACGGCAACACGGCGCAGTGGTTCAAGTTCATCCGCGGCAACTGGCCGGACTACCCCGAACAGATCCTGTCCAGCGATCTCGAGACCATCACCCGCCAGATCGCCACCTATCGCAGCGACGAGTTCGATCCGCTGACCATGGATCACTATCGCGAGTCGATGACCATCCATATGTGGCAGCAGATCACGCCGATGATCATCGAGGGCCTGACGCAGTTGACGCTGGGCGGGCCGATGCATGTCTATCACGGTGGCTTGCAGCAGGCGCGGCTGCGCTATTTCGATGCCGCCCGGCGCCGCCCCGGCCTGCCGCCCGGCGTTGCGGCCCTGGTGCACGGCTTGCGCGACGACGGGGTGTCGCTGACGCTGGTCAACACCGATCCGGCGGTGCCGGCCGAAGTGATCATCGCCGCCGGTACCTTTGCCGAGCACAGCTTTACCGCAGCCACCATCGACGGCGAGACCCACCCGGCCTCCGGGCGCTTCCTCCAGATCGACCTGGCGCCCGGCGCCACGGCCGAGCTCGATCTCGCCATGCGCCGCTTCACCCAGGCGCCGAGCTACGACACGCCATGGAAGCGCGCCGCGGACGGACCGGCGCCGATCGTCGGGCGGGAGGGGGTTTAGAGCGGTTCGGAAACGCGCCAAAACAAAGACTTAGAGCTCTTGTTCTGATTCAATCAGAACAAGAAATGCTCTAGGCGATCCCCTTGCCCCCGGTCACCCCGAACACCTCGCCGGTGATATAGCTGCCCTCCTGCGAGGCGAGCAGCACATAGACCGGGGCCAGCTCGACCGGCTGGCCGGGGCGGCCGAAGGCGCTGTCCTGGCCGAATTTCTCGACCTTTTCCTGCGTCTGCCCGCCGCTCGGCTGCAAGACGGTCCAGAACGGGCCGGGCGCCACAGCATTGACGCGGATGCCTTTCTCGATCAGCTGCTCGGCCAGCGCCTTGGTATAGGCGACGATGCCGGCCTTGGTGGTGGCATAGTCGAGCAGATGCGCGCTCGGCTGATAGGCCTGGATCGAGGCGGTGGTGATCACCGAGGCGCCGGGCGGCAGGTGCGGCACGGCGGCGCGCGCGATCCAGTGCAGCGCATAGAGATTGGTCTTGACCGTCCGGTCGAAATCCTCCGAGGTCAGTTCCTCGATCGAGGCCCGCGTCTGCTGGCGGCCGGCATTGATGACGAGGATGTCGAGCCCGCCGAGCTTGTCGACCGCCTGCCGCACCAGCTCCTCGCAGAACGCCTCGTCCGACACATCGCCGGGAAGGGCGTAGCCTTGCACCCCCGCCTTCTCGATCAGGCTGATCACGTCCTGCGCGTCCTCCTTCTCGGAGGGCAGGAAGTTGATGGCGACGTCCGCGCCCTCGCGCGCATAGGCGATGGCGGTGGCGCGGCCGATGCCGGAATCCCCGCCCGTGATCAGCGCCTTGCGCCCGATCAGCCGCCCGAAGCCGGCATAGCTTTCCTCGCCATGGTCGGGCGCCGGCTCCATCTTGC
>JAEWHZ010000053.1 GCA_023387585.1 Pseudomonadota bacterium | reverse complement strand
CCGTCATTTCTCCGTTCTTCCATGCCCACGAAATGGCCATCCATGGTGGATGCCCAAAAAACGACTTAGGAAGTAGACAATGGTTGCGGTGGAGCGCGTCAAGTCCGGCAGCAAGTTCGAGGATATGTTCAAGTTCTCCCGGCTGGTGAAGGTGGGGAACTGGATCTACTCGTCCAACACGGCCGGCCGGAACTACCAGACGCGCGAGATTTCGCCTGACGTCACCCGCCAGGCCCATCAGGCGCTGGACAACCTCTCCGGCGCCCTCGCCGCGGTCGGCGCCAAGCTCTCCGACACCGTGCGCTTCCATGTCAGCGTCGACAGCCCCGAAAATCTCGAACCCGTGCTCGCCGTCATCGCCGAGCGCGTCGAGGCCAATGACCCCGCCCACACCATCGCCATCGGCCCGCTGCCCAATACCGAGATGAAGCTCGAGCTGGCAGTGATCGCCTATATCCGCGATCCCGAAACGCCCGACACCGTCACCCACGTGACCGTCTGACGCGGATCGGAAGACGACAAATGGCTGATGTAGTTGTTATCGGGGCCGGCATCTCCGGCTCGTCGAGCGCCTATGAGCTCGCCAAGGAAGGGCTCGACGTCGTCCTGGTCGACCGTTTCGGCCCGGCGGCCATGGCTTCGGGCTGGACGCTGGCCGGCGTGCGCCAGTCCGGCCGCCACCCTGCCGAGCTGCCGCTGGCCAAGGCGGCGGTCGAGATCTGGTCGAATCTCGCCGACGAGCTCGACAGCCCCACCCATTACCGGCGCGGCGGCAATCTGCGCCTCGCCCGCACGCCCGACGAGGTCGAGGTCATCGAAGCCATCGTGCGCGACCAGACCGCGGCCGGGCTCGATCTCAGGCTGCTCAAGTCCAACAAGGAGATCCGCGAGATCGCGCCGGCCATCGCCGAGCACGTGCTCGTCGCCTCTCTGTGTCCCACCGACGGCTCGGCCGACCCCTCCAGCACCGTTCTCGGCTTCGTACGCGCCGCCGAGCGCCTCGGCGTCAAGACCCGCTTCGGCGAACGTGTGCAGACCATTGAGGTCGAGAACGGCAAGGTCGTCGCCGTCGTCACCGATCAGGGCCGCATCCCCACCAAGAAGGTGGTGGTCGCCGCCGGCATCTTCGGCAACGAGGTGCTCAAGCCCCTCGGCATCGACGTACCGCTGCAGATTCCCATGGTCACCGTGCTGCGCTCAGCCCCGATCGACGAGGTGTTGACCCAGGTCATCGGCGTCGCCAATGCCGACTGCGCCGGCCGCCAGGAATATAACGGCCGCTTCCGCGTCACCAGCGGGCTACAGGACTGGCATGGCGGGCTCATCGAGGCGAAAACCGAGGTCGGCAACCGCCCGCGCGTCCTGCCCACCGGGCACAGCATGGCCGAGGTGGTCGATTTGTTCGGCGATATCGTGCCGGCCTTCGCCGGCGCGCAGATCGAGGACTACTGGGCCGGCCTGATCGACCTCACGCCCGACGCGCTGCCCGTCATCGACGCCGATCTGGGCATCGAGGGCCTCGTCGTCACCATGGGCTTTTCCGGGCACGGCTTCTGCCTCGGCCCGATCACCGGCAAGCTGGTGTCCGACCTGGTGCAGCAGCGCCCAGCGCGCCACCCCATCGAGCCGTTCAGATACAGCCGATTCCACAACAGCCGCACGTTCACCGAAGAAGCGACGCTGCACGGCTGATTTCCGGTCACCTGAGTTTGGAGCAAGGGAGAATACTCATGACTTACAACAGACTATGCCTGGGGGTGGCGACAATCGCCATGCTGGCCGGCCTTGGTGCGCCCGCCGCGCTGGCCCAGACCCTGACGATCGCCGTACCCGGCAACGACATGGCGACGCTCGATCCGCATCGCGCCAGCGCCACGCTCGACAAGAACGTCATCAACTGGATGTTCAACGGCCTCGTACGCACCGCTCCCGGCCAGTTCGAGCTCGACACCGTCGAGCCCGATATCGCCGAGAGCTGGACCACCTCGGAAGACGGCCTGACCTGGACCTTCGCCCTGCGTGAGGACGTCCAGTGCCAGCGTGGCTACGGCCCGCTCACTGCCTCCGACGTCGTCTATTCGCTCAACCGCGCCGCCTCGCCCGACACCTCGAGCTATGCCGGCGACTACACCGCGTTCGAGCGCATCGAGGCCATCGACGACTACACCGTCGAGATCGAGCTCGCCCATCCGATCCCCACCGTGCTCGGCCTTCTGGTGCCCTTCAACGGCGGCTCGATCATCTGCGAGGCCGCCGGCACCGAGCTCGGCGAGAGTTTCGGCCGCGACCCGGTCGGCACCGGCCCGTTCGAATTCGTCGAGTACCAGTCGCAGCAATTGGTCCGCCTCGCCGCCAATGAGGACTATTTCCGCGGCGCGCCCGAGATCAAGGAAATCGTCTTCCGCTATCTCGGCTCCGATTCGAGCCGCGACCTGGCCTTCCAGTCCGGCGAAGTCGACCTGGTCAACGGCCGCTTCGAGGAATCCTGGCTCACTCGCACCGCCGAGCTGCCCGACACAACAGTCCAGGTGCTCGGCCCCTATGAGTTGCACCAGTTGCACCTCAATATGAGCCAGCCGCCGCTCGACGACATCCGCGTGCGCCAGGCCATCGCCCACGCCGTCGACCGCGCCAGCCTCGTCGCCTTCCGCGGCGAGATGCTGACCCGCGAGGCCACCTCGGTCATCCCCTCGGGCTATCTCGGCTACGAGCCGCAGGAACTGCCCGAATACAACCCCGAGCGCGCCCGCGAGCTGCTGGCCGAGGCCGGCTATCCCGACGGCATCGACCTCAGGACCGTCCAGACCACCCTGCCGGCCATGCTGACCACCATGGAAGTGGTGCAGGCCCAGCTGGCGGAATCCGGCATCCGGCTCGATTTCGAGCTCGTCGACCACCCCACCTTCCACGAGCAGATCCGCCAGGACCTCTCGCAGGTGGTGTATTACGGCGCTGCCCGCCTGCCGGTCGCGGACATCTTCCTCACGCAGTTCTTCGACTCCGAGACCATCGTGCTGACTCCCGGCGCCGTCACCAACTTCTCGCATTGCGACGTCGCCGATGCCGAGATCCACGCGGCCCGCACCGAGATCGACCCGGAGCGCCAGCGCGAGCTATGGGCCGAGGCGCAGCGCAAGATCGTCGAAGCCCTGTGCGCCGTTCCGCTCTACGAGATGGGCCAGCCCTATGCGTGGAACAACCGCGTGCAGTTCGCCTATCCGCTGGCCGGCTCGCTGAACCTGTCGCCGACCCTCGACGAAACCACGCGACTGGTTGACTGATGCTCGGCTTTGTTCTGCGTCGCCTCGGCTTTGCCGTCATAACCCTGTTTGCGGTTCTGACCCTGGTGTTCTTCGTCATCAGGGTCCTGCCGGGGGACCCCTCCGTGGTCATCCTCGGGGACCAGGCCAGCGCGCAGAGCATCGCCCAGCTCAAGGAACGGATGGGCCTGAATCAGCCCATCTGGCTGCAATATGTGCAGTTTCTCGGAGGTGCCCTGCGGGGCGATTGGGGCACCTCCCTCGTTTCCGGCCGTCCGGTCATCAATGAAGTGCTCAACGTGCTGCCCCACACGCTCGAGCTCACCGCCGTCGCCCTGGTGCTCGGCGTCGTGCTCGGTCTTCCGGCCGGCGTCTGGGCCGCGGTCAATCGCAACCGCATCCCCGATTACGTCACCCGCATCGTCTCCCTGCTCGGGCTGTCCGCCCCCGCCTTCGTTTCCGGCATCGTGCTGCTTCTGGTCTTCGCCATCGTGCTGCGCTGGTTCCCGGTCATCAGCGGCGGCCAGGGCACCACCCTCTTCGACAGGCTGCGCGACCTCGCTTTGCCGGCGCTGAACCTGGCGCTGATCATGGCCGCCTATGTCACGCGCGTCACCCGCTCCTCCATGCTCGAGGTGCTCAGCCAGGATTACGTGCGCACGGCCCAGGCCAAGGGCGCCTCCGGCACCGCCATCGTCTGGCGCCACGCGCTGCGCAACTGCCTCATCCCCGTCGTCACCGTTGTCGGGCTCTATCTCGGCATCCTGATCGGCAATTCGGTGCTGACCGAAATCGTCTTCAACCGCCCGGGCCTCGGCAAGCTGATCGTGGGCGCGCTCAACCAGCGCGACTACACCATGCTGCAGGGCATGATGGTCATCTACACGCTGATCGTCGTGCTCGTGAACCTTGCCACCGACCTCGTCTACGGCCTCATCGATCCCAGGGTGCAGTACAAATGAGCAAAGTCGAAACGACCTCCCTGCCGCCCCGTCGCAACGAGTTCGCGCTGCTCGCCGGCAACGCGCTGCGCTTCACCGGCAAGGCGCTGACCAGCAACCCGACCACGCTGATCGGCACCATCATCTTCGTCGCCATCATCCTGGCCGCCATTCTCGCGCCCTGGATCGCCCCGCACGACCCGATCGCCCAGCGCATCGTCAACCGGCTGCAGGGGCCGAGCTGGGAGCACTGGCTGGGCACCGACTATTACGGGCGCGACATTCTCTCGCGCCTGCTCTACGGCGCGCGGATCTCGCTGACCATCGGCATCCTCTCGATCACCGCCGCCGTGGTCATCGGCTCGCTGATCGGGTTGATCGCCGGCTATTTCGGCGGCCGCGTCGACATCGTCATCATGCAGATCATGGACGTGGTCCTCGCCTTCCCGGCGCTGATCCTGGGCATCATTCTCGTCGCCGTGCTCGGCGCCAGCGTGTTCAACATCGTCGTCGCCATCGCCTTCACCGCCGTGCCCGCCTTCGCCCGCATCGCGCGCGCTCCCGTGATGGCGCTGCGCGAACGCGAATTCGTACAGGCCGGCCGCGCGCTCGGCTTTTCCGACCTGCGCATCATGTTCCGGCACATCCTGCCCAACATCGTGCCCGAGATCATCGTCATGGCCTCGCTGTGGATGGCCACCGCCGTGCGCACCGAAGCCTCGCTCGCCTTTATCGGCCTCGGCATCGCCCCGCCCACGCCGACCTGGGGCGGCATGGTGCGCGAAGGCTTCGAGAACATCCTCGACAGCTATTCGGTCGCCCTGTTCCCCAGCCTTGCCGTGCTGGTCCTCGTGCTGGCGCTCAATCTCATCGGCGACGGCCTGCGCGACGCCATCGATCCCAAGCTGGGCAACAATTCATGAGCGAACCGGTCCTCTCCGTCACCGACCTGCGCATCGCCTTCGGCAAGTCCGAGGTCGTCAAGGGCATCTCCTTCACCCTCGATGCCGGCAAGACGCTCGCCCTGGTGGGCGAATCCGGCTCGGGCAAGTCGGTCACGGCCCTCTCCATCATGCGGCTGCTGCCGGCCAATGCCCGCGTCTCGGGCTCGATCCGGCTCGCCGGCACCGACATGCTAGCGCTCGACGGGCGCCAATTGCGCAAGGCGCGCGGCAGCCTTGCCGGCATGATCTTCCAGGAGCCGATGACCAGCCTCAACCCGGTGCTGCGCGTCGGCGACCAGGTTGCCGAGGCCCTGCGCTACCACACCGAGCTGACGCCCGCTCAGGCGAAGCAGGAAGTCCTGCGCCTGTTCGATCGCGTGCGCATTCCCGACGCCGCCCGGCGCTATTCGGAGTATCCGCACACCTTCTCGGGCGGCATGCGCCAGCGGGTGATGATCGCCATGGCGCTCGCCTGCAAGCCGCGCCTCCTGATCGCCGACGAGCCGACCACGGCGCTCGATGTCACCATCCAGGCCGAGATTCTGGGCCTGCTGGCCGAATTGCAGCGCGAGACCGGCACATCCGTGCTGTTCATCACCCACGACATGGGCGTCGTCGCCGAAATTGCCGACGACGTGCTGGTGATGCGCTATGGCGAGCTGCTCGAACAGGGCCCGGTGGGCCGCATCTTTGCCGAGCCGCAGAACCGCTATACAAAGGATCTGCTGGCCGCCGTGCCGCGGCTGGGCGACATGACCGGTCACGCCGGCCCCATGCGTTTTCGCCCGCGCACGACCCCGGCCGCCGCGCGGATCGAGCCCGATGCGGCGACCGCCGAAGGCCCGATCCTCGAAGTGAAGGACCTCGTCACCCGCTTCCGCGTCAAAAGCGGGCTTTTGAGCCGCCATACCGGGAACGTGCATGCCGTCGACGGCGTCTCCTTCTCCATCGCCCGCGGCGAGACCCTCGCGCTGGTCGGTGAATCCGGCTGCGGCAAGTCGACCACCGGACGATCCATACTGCGCCTCAGCGAGCCGATCTCGGGCGAGGTGCGCTTCGAGGGCGAGGACGTGCTGGCCAGCTACGGCCCAGCCCTGCGTCGCATCCGCCAGCGCATGCAGATGATTTTCCAGGACCCCTATGGCTCGCTCGATCCGCGCCAGACCGTAGGTTCGGCCATCGCCGAGCCACTGCATGTCCATGGCATCGTCTCCGGCAGCGAGGCCGAGGACCGTGTCGCGGAACTGCTGCGCCGCGTCGAGCTCGACCCCGCGCTCGCCACCCGCTTCCCGCACGAATTCTCCGGCGGCCAGCGCCAGCGCATCTGCATCGCCCGCGCGCTGGCGCTCGATCCGCGCCTTGTCATCGCCGACGAGGCCGTGTCGGCGCTCGACGTGTCGATCAAGGCGCAGGTCACCGACCTGATGCTCGATCTGCAGGAAGACCTCGGCCTGTCCTATCTGTTCATCAGCCACGACATGGCCGTGGTCGAGCGCGTCAGCCACCGCATCGCGGTGATGTATCTCGGAAGGATCGTCGAGATGGGTCCGCGTTCCGCCGTCATCGGCTCGCCCACCCATCCCTATACGCAAAAGCTGCTCGCCGCCGTGCCCATCGCCGATCCCGCCGCCCGGCGCGAGAGGCGCAGCGACAAGGTCTCCGACGAGCTGCGCAGCCCCATCCGCCCCATCGACTACCAGCCGGTCGAGGCGCGCTACAAGGAAGTGGGACCGGGACATTTCGTGATGGAAGCCGCCTGAGCTTCGCCCTCGCGAAAAAATCCCCGACCGAATGACCCGGCGGTCCTCCCCCGCCGGGTCATGCTTTTTTTACAGGAGCGTTTCCAGCAAAAGTGGCTCCCACTTTTGCGGTTCGGAAACGCGACAATCAAAAACTTGAAGTCCCTGTTCTGATTCGATCAGAACAGGGACTGCTCAGCCGTGCAGCTCGACCGCCGGGCTGGCCCCGGCTTCGGCGAAGCGCGACATGCGGAAGGGCTCGATCGGCAGCGACGGCGTTCTGCCCTCGGCCAGATCTGCGAGGATCTTTCCGGTGATCGGCCCCAGGCAGAAGCCGTGCCCGGAAAAGCCCGTGGCCAACACCACCCCGCCGGCTTCCGGCAGCACGTCGAGCACCGGGATCGCATCCACCGTCTGGTCGATCAGCCCGCACCACAGCCGGTCGAGCTTGACGTCGGCCAGCGACGGCACCAGCGCCGTATAGCGCTCGATCAATTCAAACACGCTCGAGGCGCGCGGGCGCACCTGCGGCCACGGATCGAGATCGAGCTGGCCGTCCCACACCTCGTGGCCGCCGCCGATGCGGTACTGGCCATGCGCTTCCTGGCGCAGCGTGGTGTCGCCATTGGCCACCCCGATCACCGGCATCTCGCGCGCCGGCATCTGCACCGAGCGCATCATCGTGGCGCTCATCACCTCATAGGGTACGTGATAGCCGAACGGCTCGATCAGCGCATTGGCGTGGATGCCGGCCGCCACCACCACCTGTCCGGCGGCGATCACCCCGGTCTTGGTACGCACCCCGACCGCCTTGCCGTTCTTCACCTCGATGCCGGTGACGATCTCGCCGAAGCGCGTCTCGACGCCGAGCCGCTTGCCGGCCTCGACATAACTATTCACCGTCGCCTGCGGATCGGCATGTCCGTCGCTGGGGCAGAACGAGGCGCAGATCACATCCGGCGACACCAGCGGCGCGAACTCCTGCACCTCGCGGCCGCGCACCATATGCATTTCGAGGCCGACCGCACTGTGCTCGGCGATGATGGTTTCGATCCGCTCGACCTCGACCGCATTGCGCGCGCAGCGCAGATTGCCGACCTGCCGGTAGAAGGTCTCGCCCCCGAGTTCCTCGGCCAGCGTCTGCCAGATGGCGACCGCGGCCTGCGCCAGCGGCAACTCCGCCGGATGCCGGCCCGACTGGCGCACCCCGGCCAGCGTCCAGCCCGAAGCCATTGACGCCGGACCATATTGATCTATCAGAACCACGCTATGACCGCGCCTCGCCAGCTCATGGGCCGTCGCCGACCCGCTGATTCCCGCACCGACAACTGCAAAGTCGAACATCGAAATTCCTGCCTCCTGAGGAATGAAAAAGTTACTTTCCGAGGACAGGATAGAACAATAGTCGGTTTTTACCTATAGACACTATTCCGATAATCGGATTAACTGGGCATTCTTGGATGGTTTTTTGCGATGGCGAGTGAAAGTTCGAGCAATGCCGAGCGTGCCGGCGAAATTCTGATCCGGCTGGGCAATGCCGGCGTCGAGGGCATGTCGCTTCAGGCGCTCTCCCAGCAGTTGGGCGACGCTAAATCGGCGACGCGACGCGCATTGGTGGCGCTGTCCAAGCGCGGCTTCGTCGAAGGCGCCCAGCGCTATGGCCATTACCGGCTCGGCCCCGCCATTTTCGGGCTCGCCAACCGCTCGACCTCGATCACCGAGCTGGTGCGTCGCTACCGGCCCGCCGTCGCCGAGGTGGCTGCCGAAACGCAGCAATCGAGCTATCTCATGGTGCGTGCCGGCTTCGACGCCATCTGCGTCGACATGCATGAGGGCACCGCCTTCGTACAGACCCTCACCGGCGGCATTGGCGGCCGCGTGCCGCTCGGCATCGGCCCGGGCACCGTCAGCATCCTCACTTTGCTCGAACCGGCCCAGGTCACCAGCATCATCGAGCACAACGAGGCGCGTTTCGGCCAGTACAACCACGCCGACATGACCAAGGTGACGCGCGAGCTCACCCGTGCGCGCGCCCTCGGCTACAGCTACGATATCGGCGAGACCTATCCCGATGCCGGCGGCGTGGCCGTGCCCATCGGCGCCAGTCGCGGCGTCACCACCGCGGCCGTCTCCATCGCCATCCCCGCCTCGCTGCTCAACGCCGCCCGCGCCGCGGAGATCGCCGGCATCATTCGCACCGCGATCGAGAAATGCGACCCTGAATAGAGCCTATCCGCCCAGCTTCTCCAGCGCCTCGCCATAGCGTTGCGCGACCTCCGGATCGAATGCGTGGTCGGGGCTGGTCATTTCGTATTCGTGCACCTGCGCGGCCGTCAGGCCCGCGACGGTGGCGAAATGATCGATTTCGATGCCCAGCGCCAGCCGGCGATTGTGATCGCCCTTGGGCTGGCGTTCGGCGGGGTTGTGCGGCTCGGTCATGACACGGTCCTGTCTGCGTGAGACATCCTGACGGGCAATGCCGTCACGCCGAACCGGTTCCCCTCACCGCCCGCGCCACGCCAGCAGCCGCATGGCATTGGCGGTCACCAGCACCGTGGCGCCGGTATCGGCCAGGATCGCCGGCCACAGCCCGGTGATGCCGATCACCGTCGTCACCAGGAACACCGCCTTGAGCCCCAGCGCGATGGTGATGTTCTGGCCGATATTGGCCATGGTGGCGCGCGACAGCGCCATCATGTTGGCCACGTCCGTCACCCGCCCGTGCAGCACCGCCGCGTCCGCCGTTTCGAGCGCCACATCGGTGCCCCCGCCCATGGCGATGCCGATATTGGCCGCCGCCAGCGCCGGGGCGTCGTTGATGCCGTCGCCCACCTTGGCGACGATCCGCCCCTCGGCCTTCAGCTCGCCGACGATGCGCTGCTTGTCCTCCGGCAGCAGCTCGGCGCGCGGTTCGATGCCGAGCCCGGCACCGATGGCGGCCGCCGTGCGCACGTTGTCACCGGTCAGCATCACCACTTCGGCGCCGAGGCGCCTGATCTCGGCGAGCCCCGCTTTGGCATCGTCGCGCGGTTCGTCGCGCATGGCGATGATGCCGGCCATTTCGTTATCGACGAGCAGCACCGAGACGGTCTTACCCTCGTCGTTGAGCGCCTCGATCCGGCGCAGCAATTCGCCATCCATCGCGACGCTCTGTGCCGCCGCCCTGGGCGAACCCAAAAACAGATCCTGCCCGTCCACCGTGCCGACCACGCCCTTGCCGCCCACCGCACCGGCCCTCTCGGCCCGAGCCGCTTCGATGCCCTCAGCCCTGGCCCGCGCCAGGATCGCCGTCGCCAGCGGATGGCTCGATCCCACCTCCAGCGCCGCCGCCAGCGCAAGCACCTCGCGCTGCGACCTGCCGATGCCGATGATGTCGGTGACCCTGGGTCTGCCCTCGGTCAGCGTGCCGGTCTTGTCGAGCGCGACCATGTCGATCTTGCCCAGTTGCTCCAGCACCGCCCCGCCCTTCATCAGCAGGCCGCGCCGCGCCCCGGCCGACAGCGCCGCGGCGATGGCGGCCGGCGTCGATATCACCAGCGCGCAGGGACAGCCGATCAGCAGCACCGCCAACCCCTTGTAGATCCACTCGCTCCACGGCTCGCCGAGCAGCAGCGGCGGCAGCACGGCGATCAGCGCCGCCACCACCATCACGCCGGGCGTATAGTATTTCGAGAACCGGTCGATGAAACGTTCGGTCGGCGCCTTGGATTCCTGCGCCTCCTCCACCAGCGCGATGATGCGCGAGATGGTGTTGTCCGCCGCAGCCGCCGTCACCCTGATACACAGCGCCCCCTCCTGGTTGATCGTGCCGGCAAAGACCTGATCGTCCACCTGCTTGCGCTTGGGCACCGATTCGCCCGTCACCGGCGCCTCGTCCACGGCACTGTCGCCGGACACCACCACACCGTCCGCCGGAATCCGGTCGCCCGGCCGCACCAGCACCACATCGCCCACCGCGAGCTGGTCCGCCGGGATCTCCACCAGTTTCTCGCCCGCCTCGCGCAGCGCGATGCGCGGCACCAGATCGGCGAGCGCACGGATGCTGGCCCGGGCCCGCCCGGTCGCCACCCCTTCGAGCAGTTCGCCGATCAGGAACAGCAGCACCACGATCGCCGCCTCCTCGGCCGCATCGATGAACACCGCACCGATGGCCGCGACGCTCA
>JAEWHZ010000020.1 GCA_023387585.1 Pseudomonadota bacterium | reverse complement strand
TTCGATGCGGCGGAGCTGATCGCGCAGCGCGGGGAAGGGAATGCGGCGTTGCGCGAGCGGAAATATTTCGCCAAGGTCGAACTGGCCAACGGGGTCCCGACCTGGCCCAATCATTTCGACATCTCGCCGGGCTGGCTGTATGAGGAAATGCAGCGACAGGGAAGCTTGATGCATCCGCGGCGGCCGGGCCGGCGCTAGAGCGTTTCCCGCAAAAGTGGCCGCCATTTTTGCGGTTCGGAAACGCGACAAATCAAAAAGCTGGAGCTCTTGTTCGGATTCAATCCGAACAAGAAATGCTCCAGGCAACCATAGGAGTTACCTCATGTCTTTTCTCAAGCGCCTTTTCGGCGGCGGCGAGAAGCAGCAGGGCGGCGCACCGGCGGTGCTTGGAGAAGAAAGTTACAAGGGCTATTTGATCAAGGCCGTCCACATGCAGGCCGGCGCCGAGATGCAACTGGCGGGCACCATCGAAAAGGAGATCGGGGGCGAGCTGCGCAGCTATAGTTTCGTGCGCGCGGACCGGATCTCGAGCCGCGAAGACCTCGTTTCCATGGCGCTGGCCAAGGGAAGACAGATCGTCGACGAGCAGGGCGACGCCATCTTCAAGGTGTAACTCCACACCACCCGAGCATTTTCACATCATGCGGTGCCGCTTCCGATCCTGGACGCGGCACTGCATCCGTTCGTTATAAAGGACTATTTCCATGGCCAAGAAACCCACCGCCCGCACCGAATTCGTACTGTTCGACGTGATCTATGAGGATGGCAGCCAGCGTTCGAACCGCAAGGTGGAGGCCGGCCTGCTCGGCGGGCTCGACGGCGACGAGCCTGCGCGCGCGGCCATCGAGGAGCAGGACCGCACGATCGCGGAAAAATCCGGCATCCCGCCGCTGGCGATCAAGTCGCTCAAGCGTTCGGGCAAGTAGGCCGGCCCGGCCGCGTCAGCCGAGCGCCTTGTCGATGGCCGGCTTGACCTTCGTGCCGAGCAGCTCGATGGCCTTCATGATATCGGCATGGGGCAGGGTGCCGACGCTGAGCTGGATGCCCCAGCGGTCGTGCCCGAACATCTCGTGCTGGGCGAGCACCTTGTCCACCACCTCCTGCGGCGAACCCATGTAATAGGCACCGCCCGGGGCGGCGTTGGCCTCGAACTGCTCGCGGGTGCCTGGCGGCCAGCCGCGCTCGCGCCCGATGCGGTCCATGGTCAGCTTGTGCGCCGGGAAGGCGATGTCGCGCGCCGCCTGGCTGGTCTCGGCGATGAAGCCGTGGCCGGAGATGCCGAGCATGGGCATCCTGGCATGGCCGACCTTTTCCACGCTGTCGCGGAAGAATTTTGTGAAGGGCGCGAACTGGGCCGCCTGGCCGCCGATGATCGCCAGCATCATGGGCAGGCCGTAATAGGCCGCTCGGGCGACCGAATTCGGCGTGCCGCCCACGGCGATCCACAGCGGCAAAGCTTCCTGCACCGGCTTGGGGTAGATTTCGAGGCCCGGGATCGGCCTGGTGTGGGCCGAGCCCGGCCAGCTCACCCTGCCGCCCTTGTTGATGGCGACCAGTTGCTCCAGCTTTTCCTCGAACAGCGCCTCGTAGTTGTCGAGATCGTAGCCGAACAGCGGAAAGCTTTCGATGAAGGAGCCGCGTCCGGCCATGATCTCGGCGCGGCCGTTGGAGATCAGGTCGATGGTGGCGAATTGCTGCCAGACGCGCACCGGGTCCTCGGAGGACAGCACGGTGACGGCGGTGCTCAGGCGGATGGATTTCGTCCGCGCGGCGGCTGCCGCGAGGATGGTTGTGGGCGCCGAGGCGATATAGTCCTCGCGATGATGCTCGCCGACGCCGAAGAAATCGAGCCCGAGCTGGTCGGCCAGTTCGATCTCCTCGAGAAAGTCGCTCAGCCGCTGCTGCGGCGATTGCAGCACGCCGGTATCGGGTGCGGGCGTGTTCTCGACGAAAGAATAGATGCCGATCTGCATGGTCAGGTTCCCGGTTTATGCCTGATGTGACCGCCCATCGGCGGACGTTCAAGACCGCACACCAGTGTAACCACCAGTATCTCAGATATTGCTGCGCGGGCTGTAGGCGTCGGGCTGCAACGGGGCGGCATGGGTTTCGGGTGGGTGCTGGCCCGCCGTGGCATGGATTTCGGCGACCAGTCCGGGCTCCAGCCTGAGGCGGGAGGCCAGCGCCTCGAGATAAGCGCGCTCGGCGGCGGTGTCGGCGGAGATGGCGACGAGCGAGGCGGCATAGATCTCGGCGGCATGCTCGGGCGTGTCGGCCCGCGCCACCACGGAATCGATGTCGAGCGGGCCAGAAAGCTCGTCGAACACCCAGGCCTTCTCCTCGGCGCTCAGCGACATGGTTTCGAGGCGCTTGAAGATGGCGTCCTTTTCCTCGCCGTCGATGCGGCCATCGGCCTTGGCGGCCGCGATCATGGCGCGCACCAGTGTCTTGCCGAGCTCTTCCTGCTCGGCAGGGCGGGAATCGACGGGCACGAAATCATCCTCGCGCGGGGCGGGGGCAGGGCCGCCAGCCTGCTTGTTCTGGTGGTTCTGCCAGGCGGTATAGGCCAGCCCGCCAATGGCGGCGACGGCGCCGAGCCTTGCGGCATTGCCGATCAGCCGGCCGGGCTTGCCGCCGGACAGCAGCAGGCCCGCCGCGAGGCCGGCCGCCCCGGACAGGGCATTGCGCTGGGTGTTCCTGTCCGTCTGCAAAGCCTTGATGATCTCGTTGACGTTGAACATTGCGTCCTCGTGAATTGCTTTCTGGCCATCTGGGTATGGGTGGCGTGAGGCTCAAGGCCCGGCCACGACAAAAGGCTCCGGCGTGTGCCGGAGCCTTTCGTTCTGTCCCGAAATCCCGCTTTACGGGGCGGCCGGGGCCGGTTCGGCGGCGGGCGGTGCATCGACCGCCGGAGCCGGTTCGGCCGCCGGGGGAGCCTCGGCCGGGGCGGGCTCGGTGACCGGAGCGGTGTCCGTCATCGGGGCCGGAGCCATGGCCGGATCGGCCGGAGTGGTCATCGGTGCGGTGCCGTCGAGCGCCGGCTCGGTGGTCGGGCCGGAATTGGCGGCGAAGATCAGATAGCCGATGGCGATCAGCGCCAGGGCGACGATGATGCCGACAAACCAGCCGGTGCCGCTGCCTTCACGGGTATAGACGGTGCGACGATCGTCGGTCGCGTTATACAGGTTGTCACGATCTGGGGTAGCCATTTTCACACGCTCCTTCGTCGTCGATATGGGTTGGCTGGAAAACGAGCGTGGCCGATAATCGTTCCCGTCAAAGTGATCGGCATGGATTTGTGATCCGGCAGTTTTCTCGATCGGCACCAAAGGATTACGGCGCGGCATCCGTCACAGCTGTGGCCGATTCAAGGTCTTTTCATGACAAAGGGCCGGGCGATCGCCCGGCCCCCTTTTTCGATCCGGCCCGGATCAGTTCAGGCTGGCGACCGTGGGCGAGATCAGCGGGGTGATGCGCCTGATGGTGACGCGGCGGTTCTCGCGCTCGGCCAGCTGGGTCCGGATCTTCAGATAGCGCTCGCCATAGCCCTGGGTGGCCAGGTTCTCCGGCGGCACGCCGTAGAAGTCTGTCAGGATGCGGGCGACGGTGGCGGCGCGTGCATCGGACAGGTTGAGGTTGAGCAGGTCCGGCCCGGTGGCGTCGGTGTGGCCTTCGATCAGAAAGGTCTCGGCCGGGTTCCGGGCCAGCAGGTCGAGCATGCCGGCGGCCACCGTGCTGAGCATCTGCACCTGGTCGCGGCTGATATTGGCCGATCCGCTGTCGAAGGTCAGCGTGCCGATCTCGAGCCGGCGCACGCTGTCGCGCACGCGGGCCGAGCGCTTGACTTCGTCGATCGAATAGAGGCGCTGCACCTGCTCGACCGGAGGCTGGCTGAAGAAGGTCGCGATCTGCTGCTCGTTCGCATAGCGGGCGTCGAGCACATATTCATTGACCGGAATGCGCAGGCGCAGCGGGGGCAGGTCGAGGCCCGGATCCCGCCAGGTCAGCAGATCATCCTCATAGCGCTCGTCGAAATAGGCCAGGATGATCTCGCGGCCATCCGGGGTGACGCGCGAGCGGCGCACGATGTCGCCATTGCGGTTGCGCACCGTGATCAGCTGCGAGCCATCGGCACGGACCACCACCTCGCGCACACGGCCGCGCGGCAACTGCTCATAATAGACCTCGTCGCTCCCATATTCGAGGAAGCGCGACGTGTCCTGGCCGCGATTGTTGATGATCAGCTGGTTGCCGATCTCCACCACCACGCTGGTGAGGAAGTTCCCGTAATTGATATTGGTGGAGTTGTCGACGTTCACCGTGTTGTTGGTGATGTTGGTCTGGGTGTTGTTCGTGATGTTGTTGACGATGTTGGTCTGCTCGATGATCGTGACATTCTGCGGCACTTCGGCCGCCTCGATCGCCTGGACGTCGATGGCCTCGCCCTGCTCGGCGACGGCCGAAAGCGTGGCCGGATCCTCTATGGCCAGCTCAGCCTGGGCGGCGGCATCGGATTCGGGCATCGGCAACGGCTCACCCTCGGGCTCCACCGCCTGGGGTTCGGCGACGGCTGCGCCATCATCGGCCGGTGGCGGCGTTGCCACCTGCTCGTCCTTGGCGCTGTCGAGCACGGGGGCGATATCCTCGACGGTCACGCCTTCGGGCAGGTCTTCCACCATTTCGACGGCCTGATCGACAGGCGTGTCGATTGGCTGGTGGGCGGCATTGTCTTCCGGTTGCTGCGCGACCGGCTCCGAGGGCGGCAGCGTTTCGACGGGGGTCTCGCCCGGCGCGCCGGGCGCTGCGTCGAGAGCGGGAATGGCAGGCAGGCTCAGGCCGTGCGCGGCTAGGCACTCTTCCACAGAGGCGAAGCCTGCACCGGAGCACAGGGCCTCGATCTCGGCGCGGGCGGCGGCGGCCTGTGCCCGGGCGGCCTCGGCGTCGCCACCAGTCATCAGATCGGCCGCGGCGCTCGAGTAGGCATCGACCTGCACCGACAGCGCGGCGCTGATATCGGCATCGGGCGCGGCCGGCTGCTCGGCGGGCAGCGTCTGGGGCTGCTCGGCCGGTGCGGGCTGAGGTGCGGGTTCGGGTGTGGGCTGCGGCGCCGGCTCGGGAGCCGGCTGCGGTTCGGCGGGCATTTCGGCCGGCACCTCGGCGGGCTCGGCGGCCGGCTGCTCCTGCGTCACCTGCGGGGCGGGTTCGGGCTCCGGTTCAGGTGCGGGTTCCGGCTGCGGGGCAGGCTCAGGTTCGGGCTGCGGCGCCGGCTCGGGCGCAGGCGCTTCGACGGGTGCCGGCTCGGGCTCGACCTGCGGCTCGGGCGCCGGTGCGGGCTCGGGCACCACTGCGGGTTCGGGTTCGGGCGCGGGTTGAGGTTCGGGCTCCGGCTCGGGTTCCGGGGCAGGTGCGGGGGCGCCACCGCCGGTGATCGAGGCGATGCACTCGTCCGGGCTGGTGAAGCCGGCCGCGATGCATTCTTCGTTGAATGCGGTCTGGGCAGCCTGGATGGCGGTGGCATCGCCGGCGGCCTGGGCCTGTACAAGGGCCTGATACGCGCTGGCCTGCGCGAAGGCTGCGGCGGGCGCGAATGCCATCAGGCCGGCGGTGGTGCCGGTCAACAGCCAGGTTCTGAAGCGCATGTGCAAGTTCCTCTTTCGTCCGTTTTAGACGGTGGCATAAGCATTTCCGGCCGGTCCTGAACGCAAGCTGAACGAAGGATCCGACCGCCCGCACCCCGTCCAGAGCCCGAAACGCCGCAATCGCGGGGCCGGTTCCTCCGCCCGTACGGTGCCGGACTCGGCAGCGATTCTGACGCAATTGCGGCGAAGACGGCTAGGTGACCGGACGGGTCGATGCTAGAGCCCGGACAGACGTCGCCTGTTTTGTGAGTTGATATGACCGAGTGGCTCGAAGCCTGGCCGTTCCTTGCCGCACTCCTGGTTACGGGCCTGTTGTCGGGTACGGCGGCGGGATTGCTGGGCATCGGGGGCGGGGCGATCATCGTGCCGGCGCTGTCCAACGTTCTGCTCTGGCTCGGCTTCGCCCCGGATGTGGTGATGCATGTGGCGGTGGGAACCTCGCTCGCCATCATCGTGCCGACGAGCCTGATGAGCGCGCGGGCGCATCACCGGCGCGGGGTGCTGGATTTCGCCGTGCTGCGGCTGTGGATGCCGTTCATCGTCATCGGCACGCTGGCGGGCGGGCTGATGGCCGGGCTCTATTCGGGCGACATGCTGCGCATCGTCTTCGCGGCGATGGCCTTCTTCATCGCAGCCAACATCCTTTTCGGCATCCAGGGACGGCTCATGGGGCACCTGAACGGTTCGGCGGCGACCCATCGCGTCGCCGCATTCATCGTCGGCTACGTCTCGGCGCTGATGGGGGTGGGCGGGGGATCGCTGTCGGTGCCGACGCAGGTGGCGTTCGGCGCGCCGATGCACAAGGCGGTCGCGACCTCGGCGGCGCTGGGAATCGGCATCGCCATCGCCGGCACGATCGGCTTCGTGGTCTCGGGCTGGGGGGCGGAGGCGCTGCCGCCGGGAAGCCTGGGCTATGTCAACCTGCTGGCGCTGGTGCTGGTGGGCCTGCCGGCGATGCTGACGGCCCCGTTCGGCGCGGCGCTGGCGCATCGGCTGGGCCAGGTCGCGCTCAAGAGCGTCTTTGCGATCTTCATGATCGCGGTGGGGCTCAACATGCTGTGGAAGGTGTTCGGATGAGGTTCGGGGTTGGTGGGAGCCAGGTGACTACGGTGAAAGCTCCCACCGCCCCGAGACGCCCGATTAGTTCAGGGCCCCCGATTCCCGCAACCCTCGACAACCATCCGGCGGGCATTGGACACGCCAGCGTTGCATTCGGGCTACAGGGAGCAAGGCGGGCATTTTCACGCCCGCTTGTAACAGTGAAGACTGCCTCGTGTTGGCAGGGCGATCAGCGATCCTCGAGTTCCCAGGTGACGTTGACCGAGATCGAAAAGGTCATTTCGCCGGCCTCGATGGGCACCGAAGCGCCGACCGCCTCGGCGGCGAAGCGGGCGGTTTGCGGGCGCGGGGCCGGCACGTAGC
>JAEWHZ010000313.1 GCA_023387585.1 Pseudomonadota bacterium | reverse complement strand
CGGTCGCGCTGTTCGGTGCGCCAGCCCAGCGCCTGCATGGTGACGCGCAGATCGGATTCGAAGCGGATCGGATCGTGGATGTGCCAGCGATACATGCCGAAGCGCATCTGGCTCTGATAGACGCCGTCCGGGCGCAGCACCTGGGGCAGGCCGGCATAGGGCGTGGTGAACTCGCGATAGGCGCTTTCCATATTGGCGTCGACCACCCCGCCGTCGAAATTATAGGCGCCGCAGAAATAGTCTTCGGTGCCGGTGCCGCAGATGGTGGGGAATTCGCGGTCGCCATCCATGAAGAATTTTATCTCCCCCTCGCCCCACCAGCCGGAATTGTTGACGCCCCAGGCCATATAGGTGCCGACGTAATGGCCAGCCCCCTCGACGCCGTCGAGGATCGTATAATCCTGTTTATAGGGCAGGGGGTTGGTGCGGCGGAACTGGGCGTGGAAATAGGCCGCGTCCTCGGGCACCTCGGTCAGCGCGTAGTTGATCTGGTAGTAGATGATGCCGTGCTGGTCGGGGTCGCGGTTCTCGATGGTGATGCGCGCGCGCTTGCGGAACGGCATCTGCCAGTAGCAGTTGAAGGCGCGGCCCGGATTGACGCACACCGCCAGCGAGGTGACCTGGGCGAACCGGTTCCAGCCCGAGCAGAAGAAATCCCCGAGCGGGGATTCGACCGAAGGGTGCTCCTGGTCGTCCCAGTAGATGCGCAGGATCAGCTCGCGCCAGCGCAGATTGGCCGTGGTCAGCCAGATCTGCTGGATGGCGCCGGGCCCCTCGATATCGGCGAGCGTGCGCAATTCGCCCGGCTCGATGCGGATCGAGGGCGAGACCTTCCAGCCCCGCCCGAGGTCGCGCGCGCAATCGGCCCCCGTGCCCTCGGTGGCCATGCCGCCCTTGCCCTTCTCGCCGGAAAAATTCTCCGGCGAGATCGAGCGGGTTTTCGCCGGCGACAGCCGGTAGAGATTGCCCATATTGAGGTCGAGGCCGGAAAACGGGGTGGTCATTCAGGTCTGTCCTTGGTTGCATGCGCAGCGGCTTGGCGCGCGCGGGAAAAATCAGCCGCCCTGCCCGGGCAGGTCGACGAAAGCCTTCACCTGGTCGCGGATGGCGGTCTCGGTGGGCAGGCGCTCCATCGAGCTGGCGCCGTAAAAGCCGTGGCAGAAGCGCGTGCGCGCCAGCACGAAGGCGGCGTCCTCGGGCATCGAGATCGGCCCGCCATGGCACAGCACGATGACGTCCTCGCGCACCCGCCGCGCCGCCTCCGACCATGCGTCGATCTTTGCGACGCAATCCTCGAGCGTCAGCGCCGTCTCCGCGCCGATCGAGCCGCCCGTGGTCAGCCCCAGATGGCACACGATGATGTCGGCGCCGGCCCTCGTCATCGCCTCGGCATCGGCCTCGGAGAACACATAGGGCGTCGTCAGCATGTCGAGCTTGTGGGCGCGCGCGATCATCTCGATCTCGAGCGCATAGCTCATGCCGGTCTCTTCGAGATTGGCGCGGAACACGCCGTCGATCAGCCCGACCGTGGGAAAGTTCTGCACCCCGGCAAAGCCGAGATCCTTGAGCTCGCGCAGGAATTTGTCCGGCAGCATGAACGGGTCGGTGCCGTTGACCCCGGCCAGCACCGGCGTGTGCTTCACTGCCGGAAGCACCTCGCGCGCCATCTCGACCACGATGTCGTTGGCGTTGCCATAGGCCATCAGTCCGGCGAGCGATCCGCGCCCGGCCATGCGGTAGCGCCCGGAATTGTAGATCACGATCAGGTCGATCCCGCCCGCCTCCTCGCTCTTGGCGGACAGGCCGGTGCCGGCGCCGCCGCCGACGATCGGGCGGCCGGCGGCGATCTTTGCGCGCAGCCGCGACAGGATGGCGGCGCGGTCGTTGCGGTTTTCTGTCATGGCGAGCGTCCTTCGATATCCTTGTAGTGTTCGACGAGGGCGGCGGCGAAGGCGTCGTCGTTGACATGCAGGTCGAGCTCGACCAGCCGCCGGTTGGGCGCATCCTGCCAGCCGGTGCGGATGGCCGTGAACAGCGCCTCGTCCGCCTCGCGGTCGTGAAAGGGCTGGCCCTCGGCGTCGATGGCCGAGACCCCCCGCAGCGGCAGCAGGAAGCGCACCGGCCCCTGCATCCGGTTGAGCCGTTCCACGAGGAATTTTCCGAAGGCGGCGTTTTCCTCGGCCGTGGTGCGCATCAGCGTCACCTGCGCATTGTGCACATGCAGCTTGCGATCGGCGAACGGAGCCGGCACCGTGTCGCGGGCGCCGAAATTGACCATGTCGAGCGCGCCGACCGAGCCGACATAGGGCAGGCGGGTGCGGATGATCGCGCCGAGCCGGTCCTCGGTCGCCGCGAACACGCCGCCCACGACCAGGTCGGCGATCTCCGTGGTGGTCACGTCGATGACCCCGTCGAGCAGGCCGGAATCGACCAGCTTCTCCATCGAGCGCCCGCCAATGCCGGTGGCGTGGAAGATGAACACCTCGTGGTCGGCCTCGAGCAGCGCCCGCGCCCGGGTGACGCAGGTGGTGGTCACGCCGAACATGGTCATGCCGACGCTCGGCCGGTCGGCCTGCGAGGCGGGCACGCTGTTGAGCGCCATGCCGGCGGCGGCATGGGCGGCGTTGCCGATCACCTTGCGCGAGATGGCGTTGAGCCCGGCCACGTCGACCACCGAATACATCATGGTCAGATCGTTCGGGCCGACATAGGGCGCGGTATTGCCCGAGGCGACGGTCGACACCATCAGCTTGGGCGTGCCGATCGGCAGGCTGCGCATGGCTTCGCTCACCAGCGCCGTATTGCCGGTGCCGCCGAGCCCGAGCACCGCGCCGATATCCTCGCGCGTCGCGAGATAGCGCGTCAGCGCCGCGGCCATGGCCGACACCGCCTCGCCGCGATCGGACTTGCCGAACACGGCATCCGCGCCATCGGGATGATGCGCGGCGATTTCGGCCGCGCCGATATCCGGCGTCACGCCGGCCGGCTCGCCGCCGGTGCCGACATCTATGATCTGCGCGGTCGCCCCGGCGGCTCTTGCGCGTTCGGCGGCATAGGCAAGCTCGGGACCCTTGGTGTCGCAGGTCCCGACGATGAGCACGGTCGGCATCGTGTCCTCCTCCTCTTTAGGCGCCCCGGCACCCGTTCCGGGCCGTTCCAATCGGGACGGCGCGAGCATGCCGCAATCTGTATGGAATATACAAGATGCAGATTCTCTATTTTTCATATTGTATATTCTTCGGATAGATTGCATACTCGTCCTCGAATTGGTTCCGGAAGCCGACATGAACGCCCCACGCCACCTCACCCTTCGCGAGCGCATCTATGAAGAGATCGTGCGCATGATCGTGTCGGGAGAACTGCCCAGCGGCACCCCGCTCGACGAGAAGGCGCTCACCGAGCGCCTGCAGGTCAGCCGCACCCCGTTCCGCGAGGCGCTGGGCACGCTGGCCAAGGAAGGGCTGATCGAGATCCGGCCCTATCGCGGCTTCTATGTGCGCAGCTTCTCGCGCAAGGAGACCGAGGATCTGTACGAGCTGCGCAAGACGCTCGAATGCTTCGCGGTCGGGCTGGCCGTGCCGCAGATGAGCGACGTGCATATCGCCACCTTCGAGCGCCTGCTGGCCGCCGCGGTCGATGCGCTGCACGCCGGCGATCTCGAGGCCTATGGCCGGCACGACCGCCAGTTCCACGAGACCATTGCCGAGCTGTCGGGCAATGCGGCGCTGATCGAGACCCTGGCGCGCCTGGCGCTGCAGATCCAGGTCGGCCGCGCCATCGCCAATGAGAGCAAGGATTTCGCCGCCCGGGCCGCGGTCGAGCGCGACGAGATCCTCGCCGCCTTCCGCGAGCGCAACATCCCGCGCGCCCGCGAACTGATGCACGCGCATATTTCCGACGTTCAGAGGGCCGTTCTCGCCCGCTTCAAGGACGACGACGACACCTGAAAGACGGCGGCCGCGAGCCGCGACACGCAAGAAGAAGCCGGCAGAACCGGCACGCTCAGAGGAGAAACATATGATCAGGACTTCAGCACTCGCCCTGGCGCTCGGTCTGTTGACCAGCGCCGCCTTCATCCCCGCGGCTTCCGCCCAGACCCTCACCGTATGGGGTTCCGAATCCCAGGCCGATCCGCTGGTCGGCGAATTGTGGGCCGACATCGCCGCCCGCTTCGAAGCCAAGCATGAGGGCGTGACGGTCGAATACATGCAGCCGACCGGCAACATCTCCAACGGCGCCGTGCAGGCCGCCATCCAGTCCAATGCCGGCCCGGACGTGCTGTTGACCAATTCCGGCATCGGCCGCGTCAGCATCGTCGCCAGCGCCGGCCTCGTGCGCCCGCTCTCCGAGCAATATGCCGAGTTCGGCTGGGACCAGCAGCTCTATCCCTGGCTCTATGACCAGCTCCTGACCCAGTTCGACGGCGAGCTCTACGAGGTGCCGGATGGGGTCGACGCTATCGCGCTGTGGTACCACAAGGACCTGTTCGAGGAAAAAGGCTGGTCGCTCGACGGCGGCTGGTCCGACTTCACCGCGACGCTCGACGCCATCCGCGCCGAAGGCATGGAGCCGATCGCCGTCGGCGTGCGCGGCTGCTGCAATGGCGGGCATCTGTTCGGCAATTACATGCAGGCCGCCGCCGGCTCAGAGGTTATGGGCCAGGTGATGCGCGGCGAGACGCCCTGGACCGATCCTGCCGTGGTGCAGGGCGCCCAGAACATCATCGATTCCGTCGCGGCCGGCCATATCAGCCAGCAGATGGTCGGGCTCGACCAGGATGCCGCCATCCGGCTGTGGGTCAACAAGCGCGCCGGCGTCTTCATCGGCGGTCCGTGGTTCATCGGCAATGTGCGCCAGAACGGCTATGATGTCGAAAACCTCGGCTATGCCCCCATCCCCAGCGATCTTGCCGATGGCTCGCGGGCCACGGGAGGCGTCGGCTGGTCGTGGTTCGTGCCCACCTCCAGCGACGAGCCCGAGCTGGCCTTTGCCTGGATCGACCACATGCTGTCCGACGAGATCATGATGCTGCGCGCCGAGCACGCCACCGGCAACCAGATCATGTCGCGCGACCTGCCGGGCGTGCAGCCCGTGGTTCCGGTGATGACCGAGGTCTTCGCGGCGGCGGCCGAGGGCGTGGGCTACAACCCCTCCGTCCACATCCCCGGCGGCGCCCTCGACACCTATTACCAGGTGATCGGCGGCCTGATCGGCGGGCAGGTGTCGGCCGAGGACGGCATGGCCCAGATCGACGCACGCATGGGGAACTGACCCGGCGACTGACCGCCCTGTGGGGCGCAGCGGCCTCGTCATTCAAACACTGGACCTCCCGACAATGGCTGAAGACATGGCCGCCAAGGGGCGCGCGGGCGTAACTCCCGCCCGCGCCGCCTCCGGCCCCCACCGCGACGGATCGCAGGACAGCGGCGGCACGGCCTTCGCCCTGCTGGCACCCGCCATCCTGCTCTATGCCGTCTTCTCCCTGCTGCCGATCCTCGCCACCGTGTGGATCAGCTTCACCAATTCCGGCGGCTACAACACCAGCGCCGATTTCGTCGGCTTCGACAATTACGTGCGCGCCGCGCAGGACCCCATCGTGTGGCAGAGCCTGGTGCGCACCTTCCTGTGGCTGCTCTATCACGTGGTTCTGGCCGGCGGCCTCGGGCTGGTGCTGGCGCTCGCCATCTCCGGCCTCTCCCGCGCCCGCGTCTTCTTTCGCACGGCGCTGTTCCTGCCGCACCTGGTCTCGCTCGCCGTGGTCGGCGTCATCTGGGCCAATATCTACGACCCCTTCTATGGCCTGCTGAACACCACCCTGACCGAGCTCGGGCTCGGCGGCTGGATCCGCGGCTGGCTCTCCGAGCCCTGGCTGGTGCTGTTCTCGGTCAACGTCGCCAGCTCCTGGCAGGGGTTCGGGCTCTACATGCTGCTGTTCATCGCCGGGCTGCAGAACATCGACCACAGCCTCTATGACGCCGCCGATGTCGACGGCGCCACCGCCTGGCAGAAGCTCGTCCACGTCACCCTGCCGGGCCTGCGCGACGTCATGACCTTCGTGATCTCGCTGTCGCTGATCAACGGGCTCAAGGGTTTCGCCACCGTCTTCGTCATGACCAATGGCGGCCCGTTCTACGCCTCCGAGATCATCACGACCTATATCTACCGGCTCGCCTTCTCGGCCCAGGATCACGGGCTCGCGGCGGTGCTGTGCATCATGATGAGCATTCTGGCCATCACCATCACCGTCACCTTCAACCGCTGGCGCGCGAGGGGAAGAGCATGAGCTGGCTTCGCGATCTCCGCATTCTCGCCGCTTTGGGGCCGGCGACCCTCGTCATCCTCGGGCCCTTCGTCTGGCTCATCCTGTCGAGCCTTAAGACCGAGCCCGAGATCGGCGCCGGCGAGCCGTTCTCCCTGCCGCAGAACCTGATGTGGCAGAACTACGTCGATGCCTGGAACATCGGCAGCTTCAGCACCCTCATCGGCAACAGCCTGATGAACTGCGCCCTCGTCGTGCTGCTGATGCTCGTCACCTGCGTGCCCGCCGGCTACGCGCTGGCCAAGATCCGTTTTCCCGGCCGCGAATGGGTGTTCTTCGCCTTCATCTTCGGGCTCACCATCCCGGTGCAGGCCATTATCATCCCGCTCTACCAGCTCTTGCAGGGGCTCGGGCTGATCAACACGCTGGCCGGCATCGTCCTGGCCCAGGTGTCGAACGGCATCCCCTTCGGCATCTTTTTGATGCGCTCCTTCTTCCTCGGCGTGCCCAACGAGCTGACCGAGGCCGCCAAGATCGACGGCGCCAATCATTTCCAGATCCTGTGGAAGGTGTTCCTGCCCATCTCGACGCCCGCCGTGCAGGCGCTGGTCATCATCTCGGCCCTGTCCACCTGGAACGACTTCTTCCTGCCGCTGGTGGTGCTGATCAGCCCCGACGTGCAGACCCTGCCGCTCGGGCTGGTGCGCTTCGCCTCGACCTACACCACCCAGTACCGGCTGGTGTTCTCGGGAACCGTCATCACCTTCCTGCCCGTCATCGTTCTCTTCATCCTCATGCAGAGGCGCTTCACCGAAGGCCTCACGCAAGGCGCTCTGAAAGGCTGACCATGTCCCACCACGTCCAACGCGACCTGCTCTACAACTTCGAATATGAGCGCAAGCTCAAGGCCTGCTTCATCGGCGCGGGCGGGCATGCCTATCGCAACGTCTATCCCGCCTTCCGCTACGCGCCGGTCGATCTCGTCGCGCTGTGCGATCTCGACGAGAAGCGCGCCCGGGGCGTCGCCCGCATGTTCGGCGCCGAGCGCACCTACAACGACCATCGCGCCATGCTCGAGGCGGAAAAGCCGGAAGTGGTGTTCATCGTCACCTCCTACACCCCCGACGGGCACGTGCAGGCGACCGCGCTGGCGCTCGACGCCCTGCGCGCCGGCGCCCATGTGTGGATGGAAAAGCCGACCGCCGCCAGCATCGAGGAGATCGAGGCGCTGCAAGCCGCGAGCCGCGAGACCGGCAAGCAGGTGATGACCGGGCTCAAGAAGACCTTCTTCCCCGCCATCGAAAAGCTCAAGGACATCGTCGAATCCCCCGATTTCGGCGCTCTGACCTCGATCTCGGTGCGCTATCCGCAGAACCTGCCGGCGCCCGCCGATCGCGCCGACCTCGTCAAGATGCGCAGCTTTCTCGACCACATCTATCACCCCGGCGCCATTCTGGGATACCTCGCCGGCGACATCGCCCGCGCCAGCTATGAGTGGGAGCCGAAGGCAGGCGCCAGCGTCGCCACCTTCCGCTTCAGGTCCGGCGCCGTCGGCCAGTTGCACCTGTCGTCCGGCGGGTCCGGCTCCAGCCCGCTCGAGCGCGTCGAGGTCATCGGCCAGGGCAGCAATGCCGTGGTCGAGAACGGCAACCGGCTGGTGCATTACCGGCCGGCGAAGATGCCGACCTATGGCCGCGCCGCCAGCTTCATCCAGCCCGAGGACAGCGCTCCGCTGCTCTACGAGCCGGAATTCTCGCTCGGCCAGCTCTACAACAACAACCTGTTCACGCTCGGCTACGTGCCGGAGATCCTGCATTTCAGCGAGAGCGTCCTCGAAGGGCGGGCGATCACCAAGGGCACGCTCGAGGCCGCGCACCAGATCATGAAGCTGTTCGAGTTCTACCGCACCGCCGAACCGGGCGTGTCGGTCGATTTCTGAAGGAGGCCGCAAGGGCACAATGTCTATCGAATCCTATGTAACCAGAGCCGCAGATGGCGGCCGCCGCGTGCCCACCGACTGGGGCGAGTTGAACTGGAAGGTCACCGGCGATGCGACGCCGGACACCGAGATGACCTTCGGCACCTGCCGCATCGAGCCCGGCCAGCGCAACCCGCTGCACGCCCATCCGAACTGCGAGGAGATCCTCTACGTCGTCTCCGGCTCGTGCGAGCACAAGCTGGGCGACGAGATGGTGACGCTCGAGGCCGGCGACCTCATCCGCATCCCGCGTGACGTGCCGCACTGGGCGCGCTGCACCAGCGCCGAGCCGCTGTTCGCGCTCATCATCTTCTCGTCCGGCGAGCGCCGCGCCGTCGACCTCGAGACGGGCGGCGACGGCGTCGCCTGAAGGAGCTTTGCATGGCCTCGATCGCGCTTGCGGATATCCGTAAATCCTACGGCCCGGTGCCCGTCATCCACGGTGTCGACATCGACATCGCCGATGGCGAGTTCGTGGTGCTGGTCGGCCCATCGGGCTGTGGAAAATCCACCCTGCTGCGCATGGTGGCGGGGCTCGAATCGATCACCGGGGGCGAGATCAGGATCGGCCCCCGCGTGGTCAATTCCGTGCCGCCCAAGGACCGCGACATCGCCATGGTGTTCCAGTCCTACGCGCTCTACCCGCATATGACTGTGGCGCAGAACATGGGCTTCTCGCTGCATCTGCGCGGGGCGCCCAAGCCCGAGATCGAAAAGCGCGTCGCCGATGCGGCCGAGATCCTGGGACTGACGACGCTGCTCGAGCGCCTGCCGCGCCAGCTCTCGGGCGGCCAGCGCCAGCGCGTCGCCATGGGCCGCGCCATCGTACGCGATGCCGAGGTGTTTCTGTTCGACGAGCCGCTGAGCAACCTCGACGCCAAGCTGCGGGTGCAGATGCGCACCGAGATCAAGGCGCTGCACCAAAGGCTCAAGATCACCACGGTCTATGTGACGCACGACCAGACCGAGGCCATGACCATGGCCGACCGCATCGTCGTTCTGCGCGACGGCATCGTCGAGCAGATCGGCTCGCCGCTCGAGCTCTACGACCGCCCGGCCAACGCCTTCGTCGCCACCTTCATCGGCGCCCCGGCCATGAACCTCGTCGCCGGAACCGTGCGCCAGAACGCCTTCGTGGCCGATGCCGGCTTCACCCTCGCCCTGCCGCGCGAGACGGTGGTGCCCGCCGAGGGCAGGCGCGTGCTCTACGGCTTCCGCCCCGAGCACGTCGTCATCGACGGCGAGGATGCCTTCGCGGCCGAGGTGGTGGTCATCGAGCCGACCGGCGCCGAGACCCAGGTGGTCAGCCGCGCCGGCGACCAGGAGATCATCGGCATCTTCCGCGACCGCCACGATTTCCCGCCCGGCAGTCGCATCGCCCTGTCGGTCGATTCGAAACACGCCCATCTGTTCGACGAGGCGGGCGGCGAGCGTATCGGCGGCTAAATACTTTAAGCGCTCACGAAAAAAAGCCGGTGCCCGAGGGGCACCGGCCAAATTATTGCGTGATTGAAATCGCTCTTTTGAAAAGCTCCGTTCAGATCCAGTAGGGCGGAACGCCGTAATAGTCGTAGACGCGACGGCCGTTGTCGGCGGTATAGTCGAACTCCTCGTCGCGGGCGTAGCGCGGGGCGCCTTCCACCTGCTCCTTGCTCAGATCGACGCGATAGCCGCCCAGTTGGGTGTCGTATTCCAGCTTGCTCCAGGGCAGCGGATAATGGTCGTCGCCGATCCCGAGAAAACCCCCGAAGCTGAGCACGGCATACGACACCTTGCCCGAGCGCTTCTCGACCAGGATCCGCTCGATGGAGCCGATATGGCGTCCGTCGCGGTCATAGACCTTGGTGCCTTCGACCTTGTCGGAAGCGATCAGGTCATGCGTCTCCTTGACGTTGGCGTCCTGGGCGCGAAGATCGTCATAAGCCATGAAATCTCTCCTGCAGTTTGTGTGTGGCAAACCAACCCGCATGCCCGGCGGCGGTTCCATCACGCTGCGATCACATCCTGCGAGGTCCCGTGTTCTACATCCTCTCCAAGATATTCTGGCTGGTGTTCGATCCGCTCGCCCTCGGCATCGTCGTGCTGGCGCTGGCCGGCCTCCTGCGCATCCTGCGGTTCCGGCGGCTGGCGCTGGCCGGCGCGGTGCTGTCGGGGCTGATCCTGTCGGTCACGAGCTTCACCACGATCGGCGCCTTTGCGCTGGCCCCGCTCGAGACCCGCTTTCCCGTTCCCGCCCCGCCCGAGCGCATCGCCGGCATCATCGTGCTCGGCGGCGGGCTCAATGCCCGAACCTCCGGCGCCACCGGGCGCTACGACCTCAACGATGCCGGCGACCGCTACACCGAGGCCATGCGCCTCGCCCGCCTCTATCCCGACGCCCCGGTGGTCATCTCGGGCGGGGTCGGCGATCTCGACGGGGTAGGGGAGGGCGACGGCGTCGCGGGGGCGCGATTGCTGGCCGATCTCGGGCTCGATCCCGCCCGGTTGCTCACCGAATCGCGCTCGCGCAACACGGCCGAGAACGCCGCCGAGACCGAAGCCCTGCTCGCCGGCCGCGAAGCCGAGGGCCCCTGGCTCTTGGTGACCTCGGCCTATCACATGCCGCGCTCGGTCGGCCTGTTCCGGCGCACCGGCCTCGACATCCTGCCCTGGCCGGTCGACCACCGCACGCCCGGCCGGCTCGACGCCGTCATCGACCCCTTCCAGCCGCATGCCAATGCCTTCCTTGCCGCCATGGCGCTGCGCGAATGGATCGGCCTCGCCGCCTATCGCGCCACCGGCCGCATCGACGAGGTGTTTCCCGGTCCCTAAAGCGTTTCCAGCAAAAGTGGCTACCACTTTTGCGGTTCGGAAACGCGACAAATCAAAGACTTAGAGTGTTTCCAGCAAACGGAAAAAGGCCCGGACGCCGTTTCCGGCATCCGGGCCTTTACCGCGCGATGGGGTCCTGATCGGCCGCCTGGGGAAGCGTCGCGTTTGCGCGCCGCGACCCGGGCAGCCGGAGGGAGACGCTCAGGACGCTCCGCTCGCGCGGGAACTCCGATGCGCCTGAGATAGGGGTGCGTCGGTGCCTTTGCGAGACCGAGCCGGTACAGGCCAGCCATGCGCCGGGGGCAGGGGCGCGTCATGCCGTCATGCCTTCGCGAACGCCTCGGCTTTACAAGCCGCCGTTCCTTGCGTTCAATCGCCTGGTCAGAGCGTTTCCAAAGCGTTTCCAGGAAAAGTGCGAAGCGGTTTTCCGGTTCGGAAACGCGACAATTCAAAAAGCTCTACCCCGCAAACCGGGACGAAACAATGAAAGCGG
>JAEWHZ010000299.1 GCA_023387585.1 Pseudomonadota bacterium | reverse complement strand
TGTTGATCGCCTTGTAGAGCGCCGCCCCCGGCAGGCCGAACAGGAACAGGAACAGGGCCGGCGCCACCACGCCGTCCGAGCTGCTTTCCGCCAGCGTCTCGATCGCCGCCCGGCACACCCCCGCCTGGTCGAGTTGCTGCGGATCGCGCCCGACGATGCGGCTCACCGCCTCGCGCCCCGCCTCGAGCGAGCGGGTCAGCGCGAACATCACCGCCGCGACGGCGCGCCCCAGCTCCTTCTGCGCCAGCATCGAAGTCGCCAGCACCGCCTCGACCGCCCAGCCGAACGGCACCTGGCGCAACAGCAGATGCAGCGCCAGGGCCGGCACCAGCGTCGCAATGAGCAACGCCAGCAGCCCTACTGTCCCCGCCAGCCGGCGCTGCGTGCCGCTGCGCTCGGGCCGGTTCAGCCGCGTCTCCAGCCAGGCGATCAGCGCCCCCATCCACACCACCGGATGCGAGATCCAGCGCAGCACCATGTCGGGATAGCCCAGGCGGCGCTCGATCAGCAGCGCCAGCGCCGTCAGCAGCCAGCTCATGACATCTCCCCCGCAAGAGCGAGTATCGCATCGAGATCGATATGCGCTTCGAGATGCGCCGCCAGCTCATCCAGCACCGCCTCTATGCGCGCATCGTAGCCGAGGTCCGTCCCGCTCGGCAGGCCGAGAAATTTTTGCCGGAACCCATCGGCCGCAAAAATGCCGTGCAGATAGGTGCCCATCACCTTTCCGTCCGCGCTCACCGCCCCCTCGTCCTCGCCGCCGATCCGCGCAAAAGCCCGCTCCCGGTCCTTCCCCTCGGTGCTCCCCATATGCATGCGATAGCCGCTCATCGTCTCCCCGTGCAGCGCCGAACGCGCCGCCACCCGGCTCAGCGTTTTTTCTCCCGTCAGCACCGTCTCGACATCGAGCAACCCCAGCCCGGCGCTGCTCCCCTTCTCGCCCTCGATCCCATCAGGATCAGCCACCACGCGCCCCAGCATCTGGTAGCCGCCGCACAGCCCGAGGATTGGCACCCCGCGCCGTCGCGCGGCCAGAATGTCGATGTCCCAGCCCGCCTCGCGCAGCGCCGCCAGATCGCGCCGCGTCGCCTTGGAGCCCGGCAGCACGATCAGCCCCGCGCTTGCCGGCACCGGCGTGCCCGGCTCGATCAGCTCCAGCCGCACCCCGTCCTCCAGCCGGATCGGATCGAGATCGTCGAAGTTGGCGATCGACGGCAGGCGCGGCGCCACGACATGCAGATCGCCCGTACCTCCCGAAAGCCCTGCCAGTGCCAGGCTGTCCTCGGCGGGCAATTCGGCGGCGCGGGAAAACCACGGCACCGGCCCCAGCGCCGGCCGCCCGGTCAGCTTCTCGATCGCCTCGAGCCCTTCGGCGAACAGCGCCGGATCGCCCCTGAACTTGTTGATGACGCTCGCCGCCAGCCGCGCCCGGTCTTCCGGCGCCAGCACCGCGAAGGTCCCGGCGATGGCGGCGATCACCCCGCCGCGCTCGATATCCGCCAGCAGCAGCACCGGCAGACCGGCGGCCTCGGCGAAGCCGAAATTGGCGATGTCGTTATGCCTCAGATTGATCTCCGAGGCGCTGCCCGCCCCCTCCACCAGCACCAGATCGGCCGTCGTCGCCAGTTCCCGGAACGCTCCTAGCACCTCCGGCATCAGGCTCGATCGCATGCGGAAATACTCCCGCGCCGCCATCGAGGCCCGCCTTTTCCCCCGCACCACCAGTTGCGATCCGGTCTCGCCCTCGGGCTTCAACAATATCGGGTTCATCGCCGTCAGCGGCTCGCGCCCGGCCGCCCGCGCCTGCAGCGCCTGCGCCCGCCCGATCTCGCCGCCATCCGCCGTAACCGCGGCGTTGTTGGACATGTTCTGCGGCTTGAACGGAGCGACTTTCAGCCCACGCCGCAGAAAGGCACGGCACAGGCCAGCCACGAACACCGACTTGCCGACATCCGAGCCGGTTCCCATCACCATCAGGGCGCGCGTCATGCCGGCTCCGAACAGGCGTCGATCACATGCGCATAGGAGCCCATGACGCGCCCGATGCGCAAACCCATGGGCGGCTGGGCATTGCCTTCGGCGTCGGTGGCGATGAACAGCGGCGGACCGTCGAACGGTGCCGAGGACGAGTAGTGGTATTCGTGCCCCATCAGCCGCGCCGGCCAGGGCAGCACGCCCTCATGCGCCAGTTTTCGATAGCCGAGCACCCGTCGCGGCCGGTCGATGCGGGTGATCACCGGCAGCAACCCCGCCATCTCATGCGGCCGGCCCTCTTTGTCGAACAGCACCTCGCCCATCGCCATGAAGCCCCCGCACTCGCCATAGACCAGCGCCCCACGCTCCGCCGCCGCCCGCAACCCGGACGCAAAATTCCTCGCTGCCGACAATTCTGCCGCGTGCAGCTCCGGATATCCGCCCGGCAGGAACACCGCATCGGCACCTTCATCCGGCCCTTCATCCGCCAGCGGCGAGAACGGCAGGATCTCGGCCCCCGCCGCCCGCCAGTCCCCCAGAATATGCGGATAGAGAAAGGCAAACGCCGCATCCCGCGCCACCGCGATCCGCTGCCCGAGCGGCGCCAGCCCCGCCGCCTTGCTCGCCGCCTCCCCCACCGGCCGCGCCAGAGTCACCAGCGCCTCGAGATCGAGATAATCCCGCGCCATCGCCCCCGCCCGCTCGCGCAGCGCCGCCATGCCCTCGACCTCCCCCGGCAGCACCAGCCCGAGATGGCGCTCAGGCATCGCCAATTGCGCATCGCGCGGCACCGCCCCGATCAGCCTTACCCCCGTCTCCGCCAGCGCCCGCGTCAGCAGCCGCTCATGCCGCGTCGTCGCCACGCGGTTGAGGATCACCCCCGCCACCTCCAGCCCCGCGCGCCAGGTGGCAAAACCGTGCACCAGCGCCGCCACCGACTGGCTCTGCCGCCCGGCATCGACCACCAGCACCACGGGCAGGCCGAGCGTCATGGCGAGGTCCGCCGTCGAGCCGCGCCCGTCCGCCGCGCCGTCGAACAGGCCCATCACGCCCTCGACCACCAGCAGGTCCGCACCCTCGGCCTGCCGGTGCGCCAAATGTCGCAGGCGGTCAGGTGACATGGCCCAGGGATCGAGGTTGACCGCCTGCCGTCCCGCCGCCGCGCCGAGATGGGCGAGGTCGATATAGTCCGGCCCCGTCTTCGCCGCCGTCACACCATATCCTCGTCCGGAAAGGGCGTGGATAAGTCCGAGCGTCAGCGTGGTCTTGCCTGAACCTGAACGGGGTGCTCCGATGATGAAACCGCGCGCTTCAGATACCATTCAGGTTCCGTTCATCAATGTGGCGAAAAAGCGGCAGAAAGGATGAGGCAGGACGGTCATGCGCATACTTATCCTCGGCGGCACGGGCGAGGCGCGCAGCCTCGCAAACAGGCTCGATTCGCTCGGCCATGAGATCGTCACCTCGCTGGCCGGCCGCACCTCCGACCCGATCCTGCCCCGGGGCGGCATCCGCGTCGGCAAGTTCGGCGGCGTTGCCGGGCTGGTCGCCTATCTGCGCGCCGCCCGCGTGGAACGCCTCGTCGACGCCACCCATCCCTATGCCGGGCTGATCTCGATCAATGCTGCCGCGGCAGCAAAAACCTATGGAATTCCACTGGTTAGGCTGATGCGCCCGGCCTGGGAGCAGCCGGAGGGCGCCGACTGGGTGCATGTCGACAGCCTCGCCGCGGCCGCTGCCGCCCTGCCTCCGGTCGCCACCGTTCTGCTCACCACCGGCCATGCCGGGCTCGAAACCTTTCTCGAACGCGACGATTGCAGCTTCCTCGTGCGGGCGATCGAGCCGCCTCGCTTCACCCTGCCGCCGCATGCGAGGCTGATCCTGTCGCGTCCGCCCTACGATCTTGCGCATGAAGAAAATCTCATGCGCAGCGAAGAGGTTACGCATCTGGTCACCAAGAATTCCGGCGGCGCCCAGACCCGAGCCAAGCTCGATGCGGCGCAAAATCTCGGTGTGCGGGTGATCATGATCACCCGGCCCGCCTATGGCCCGGCCATCGAGGTCGAGACCGTGGACGAGGCCATCGCAGCGCTCCATCTCGACTAGCATCCTTCTGCCTCCATGCGGGAAATCGCGCAGGTCACGCAAGCACTTGCGCGTTTCTCGCCCAACAGCGGACCGTGGCGCAGCGCAGCCGCCTCGGCCACCGAACCCGTGCCCACCGCCGCGCGCACGCGCTCCGATCGCCGTGCCGGCATCCGGTCAAGCTCCGCCGCCGGAACCGATTCGATGGCGCAGCCGAGCCGTGTCGCTGCCTCGCAAAGCGCTGGTGCTGCTGCCTTTATATCGAGCGTCGCCAGCAATCTGAGCTCTTCCGACCGTCCGCCGACCGCCGCCAGCGCCTCATGCACCAGCGCCACGATCTCGTCCGCCGTCGCCCCGGCGCGAAAGCCGATGCCGGCCACCAGGCCCGAAACCGCCATCGCGGCCTCCCACGCCCCTGAAAATCCGTTTGCGACCAAGGCTTCTAGCGCAGGCGCCGCACCCTGCAAACGCCAGTGAAAATCATTTGCATTATCAATCACTTGCGAGGGAGCGCCGATCAGGTTATGCCGCCATCCTGACGCCAGCGGGAGCCGATCATGAACCGACAGCTGACGATCGCGCTCACCAGCGTCGCCATCGCCCTTGCCGTGCTCTGCCTGAAACTCGTCGCCTGGCGGGTTACCGGCTCGGTGGCGCTGTTCTCCGACGCGCTCGAATCCATCGTCAACGTCGTCACCGCCATCGTCGCGCTGATCGCCGTCCGCCTCGGCCAGCGCCCCGCCGACGCTGCCCTGCCCTATGGCTATCACAAGGCCGAATATTTCTCGGCCGTCTTCGTCGGCGTGATGATCATCGTCGCAGCCCTGCTGGTCGGGCGCGAAGCCGTTCTGGCCTTCCTCGCCCCCCGCCTGCCCGAGGCGCTCGATATCGGCGTCGCGATCAGCGCCGGCGCCACGGCGATCAATTTCGTCTGGGCGCGTATCCTGTTGTCGCACGGAAGAAAAAACGGCTCGCCCGCCCTGATCGCCGATGGCAAGCATCTCTTGACCGACGTGATTTCGACCATCGGCGTCATCGCCGGACTGGTCCTCGTCCTCGTCACCGGCTGGGCGATTCTCGATGCCGTGCTGGCCGGGCTGGTGGCGGTCAACATCCTGTGGTCCGGCTGGGCCGTCATCCGCGACAGCGTCGGCGGGCTGATGGACGCCGCCGTGCCCCAGCCCGTCCAGCAGCGCATCCGCGAGGTCATCGCCGCCAATGCCGACGGCGCCATCGAAGCCCACGACATCCGCACCCGCCAGGCCGGGCCCGTGACCTTCATCGACTTCCATCTCGTCGTGCCCGGCACGATGAGCGTCGCCGATGCCCACGACATCTGCGACGGCATCGAAGCCAAGCTGCGTGAAGCCGTCGAGCGCGCGCAGATCACCATCCATGTCGAGCCCGAGCAGAAAGCCAAGCACTCGGGCATCGTCGTAGTTTAGAGTTTTCCGGTTCGGAAACGTGACAAATCAAAGACTTAGAACTCGATGCCGGCCTGCGCCTTCACCCCGGCGCGGAAATGGTGCTTGATCTCGGTCATCTCGGTGACGAGGTCGGCGATCTCGATCAGCTCGTCCTTCGCATTGCGACCGGTGACGATGACATGGGTGTCGCGGGGCTTGGCCTTCAGCGCCTCGACCACCTCGGCCAGAGGCAGATAGTCGTAGCGCAGCACGATGTTCAATTCGTCAAGCAGAACAAGCTTGTAGGACGGATCGGCAATCAGCACCTTGGCCTGCTCCCAGGCTTTTCTGGCGGCGGCGAGGTCGCGCTGGCGGTCGGCGACGTCCCAGGTGAAGCCTTCGCCCATGGCGCTGATCGTCACCTGTCCGGGGAATTTTTCCAACACGTCGCGCTCGCCTGTCGACCACTTGCCCTTGACGAACTGCACCACGCCGACCCGGAAGCCGTGCCCCAGCGCGCGGAAAACCATGCCGAAAGCCGCCGTCGACTTGCCCTTGCCCTTGCCGGTATGGACGATCAGCAGCCCGCGCTCCTCGGTCTTGGTGGCGAGGATCTTGTCGCGTGCGACCTTCTTCTTGCGCATCTTCTCGGCATGATAGGCGTCGCGTTCCGCCTCGGTCATGGTGTCGGTCTTCTTGGGCGCGGTTTCGGACATCACACTGTCTCCTCGAGCAGGGCATGGGCGGCGTTGGAGCGCGGCGACCACAATCCGCGCCGGCGGGCCTCGGCGAAGCGGGCCAGCATTTCGTTGAAGGCGGCGCGGTTGTGGGCGCGCATGAATTCGGCGACCGCCTCGTCCTCGACATAGGCGGCGAAGGCGAGGTCGAAATGGTGCGGCTTCACCGCGCCGGTGGTGGCGGCGAAGCCGAACATGAAGTCGACCGTGGCCGCGATCTCGAAGGCGCCCTTGTAGCCATGCCGGCGCATGCCGGCGATCCATTTGGGATTGACGACACGGGCGCGCACCAGCCGGGCGATCTCGGCGTCCAGCGTGATGGCGCGCGGCGCCTCGGCCAGCGAATGATCGCCGACATAGGCGGCCGGCTTCGCCCCGGAAAGAGTCTCGGCCGCCAGCACCAGGCCGCCGATGAACTGGTAATAACCGTCGGAATCGAGCATGTCGTGCTCGCGATTGTCGATATTGTGCACCACCGCATCGACGCCTCCGAGCCGCGTTTCCAGCAGCTTGCGCTCCGGGACCCCGGCCGCGCCGCCGCCATAGGCGTATTGGGCGAAGTCCAATGCGATATCGGCCAGATCCTCCGGCCGCTGCCAGTCGCCGGCCGAAACCGGATCACCGAGCCCGGCCCCATAGGTGCCCGGCCGGCTGGAAAACACGCGGTGCCCGGCGCGCACCGCCGCCTCGCGCTCGCCGGCTCCGGCCGCCATCAGCCCCAGCGCCTCGCTGCGCATGCGCGCGGCGATGGGGTTGATGTCCTCGGGCTCGTCCAGCGCCCCGATGGCGCGGATCGCCTTGTCGAACAGGCTCGCCTGCGCAGGAAAGGCATCGCGGAACAGGCCCGACATGCGCAGCGTGACATCGACGCGCGGCCGGCTGAGCCGCGCGGGCGGCACGATCTCGTAGCCCGAAACACGCAGCGAGGACGGGTCCCAGACCGGCTTCGCCCCGATCAGCGCCAGCGCCTGGGCGATATCGTCGCCCCCGGTGCGCATGTTCGCCGTGCCCCAGACCGACAGGGCAACCGCGCGCAGATGCGTGCCGTGCTGCTGAAAATGCAGTTTCACCAGCGCTTCGGCCGAACGCCGGCCAAGCTCCCAGGCCGTCTGCGTCGGTACGGCGCGGGTGTCGAGCGTATAGAAATTGCGGCCCGTGGGCAGCACGTCGAGCCGGCCGCGCGAGGGTGCGCCGGACGGTCCCGGCGCGACGAACTTTCCATCGAGCCCGTCGAGCAGTGCCGCGATCTCAGCCGGTCCCGAAGCGGCGAGGCGCGGGCGGATCACGGTTTCGACGGTTTCGAGCACGGCGCCGGTGCGCAGCCAGTCCTGCGGCACCGCCCGCCCCTCGACGATCTCGCCCGCCAGGTCTTCGAGCGCCTCGATCACATCCCCGGCGGTGAAGATCCGGTGCCTGCCGAAATCCTGCGGTACCGGCCCGTGCCAGCGCTCGCCGCCCTTGGCCAGCAGCGGATCGAAGCCGAGCCCGAGATCGTCGGCCAGCGCCCGGATCAGGCTTTGCTGGCCCGCGCCCTCGCCGCGCGGCGCGCGTGCCAGCGCCACGGCGAGATCGCGCGCCAGCCGTCCCTCGGGCGACTGGCCGAAGACATGCAGCCCGTCGCGGATCTGGGCTTCCTTGAGCTCGCACAGGAAATTGTCGATCTCGACCAGCGCCGCATCGCCATCGGCCGGCAGGGCGATGTCGCGGTCGAGCCTGATGTCGCGGGCGAAGTCGAGGATGCGGCGCTTGAGGTCGACCAGCCGGCGCCGGTCCATGCCCGAGGCGGCGTAATATTCGTCCAGCAGCGCCTCGAGGTCCTTGAGCGGTCCGTAGCTCTCGGCGCGGGTCAGCGGCGGCACCAGATGGTCGATGATGACGGCGCCGGTGCGCCGCTTGGCCTGCGCGCCCTCGCCGGGATCGTTGACGATGAAGGGGTAAAGATGCGGCAGCGCGCCCCAGAGCAGGTTGGACCAGCTCTCGCGTCCCAAAGCCGTGGCCTTGCCGGGCAGCCATTCGAGCGTGCCGTGCTTGCCGTTGTGAATCAAGGCATGCGCGCCGAAGCGCTGTGCCAGCCACAGATAGGCGGCGATGTAGGCGTGCGGCGGCGGCAGCTCGGGGTCGTGATAGTCCTTGATGTCGCCGATGCCGTGCCTTCGGCCGGGCTGGAGCAGCACGACGATTTTGCCCAGCGTGATCAGCGGCAATTGGAAGGCGCCGTCGCGGCAGAAGGGATCGTCTTCCGGGATGCCCCATTTCTCGTGGACGCTGTCGACGAGTTCGGCGGGAAGCGTGGCGACGAGCGCGCGATAGTCGGCAAGCGTCAGTTGCGCTCCGCCGGCACCGCGCCTGGGATCGCCATTGGTCGGCCCGTCCTGAAGGCGCCTAACCAGCGCGTCGCCACTTTCCGGCAGCGCGTCGCCGAGATCGTAGCCGGAAGCCGCCATATGGCGCAGGATTTCCAGCGTCGATCGTGGCGCGTCATAGCCGACGCCATTGGCGATGCGGCCGTCGCCCAGGGGGTAGTTGGAGACGACGATGCCGATGCGGCGTTCGGCCCGGTCCGTGCGCCGCAGCCGCACCCAGTTCGCCGCCAGACGCGCCGCCTGTTCGACGCCGTCGGGGTCCGGCGCATAGCCGGTCAGCGGGCATTGCGTGCGCTCGTGCCACACGGCGTCGCGCTTGTGCCCGACGATCAGCCCGCCGATGCGCCCGTCCATCTCGGGCATCACCACCAGCATGGCGAGGTCCTTGGCGCTCAGCCCGGCCTTGTCCGCCTGCCATTGCGCCGCCACGCGGCCTGACTGGACCAGTTGGATCACCGGGCAGTCGGCGCCGGAAAATGGATCGCGCGTCGGATTGATGCCGTCGCGGCCGATGGCGAAGCCGGTGAGATTGAGGATGGTTTCGGGCCGGTGGCGGGCAAAGGCCGCCTTGAGGAAGGCGATGCTGGCCGGGCTCTTGAGACTGGCCACGGCGATCGGCAAGGGGTCGAGCCCTCGCGCCCTCAGCGCGGCGATCAGCGCCTCGAGCGTCGCCGTACCGGCGCCTTCCAGCGTCGAGCGGTAGAACAGGATCGGCACGCAGCCGGTGCCGATCTCGTCCGCCGGCGCTTCGACGAACCCCCGGCCGGGCACCCAGACGCCGTCCGTGAGAAAAGCCTGCGGCGCGAGATCGGCGAGCCTTCCGCCAGAAGCCAGACGCCGCATGGCACCGAGCGCTATTGCCGCATTGGCCGGCCCGCCGGCGACGAACAGCCGATCCAGCGCCTGCCACTCGCCTTCCGACACGCTGGAGCGCGCCGCGAGCTGCGGATCATCGCGCCCGTCACCGGGCAGCAGCGCCAGCTTGATACCCCGGTCGGCGCACATGGCGGCGATGGCGTCGACGCCATAACGGAAATAGCCGATGCCGCCGATCAGGCGCAGCACCACCAGCCGCGCGTGGCGCACCGTGTTGTCGAGCCACAGGTCGATGGAGAAATTATGCGACAGCCGCATCAGGTTGGCGAGGCGCAGCCCGTCATAGCCGGCTTCGTCGGCAGCGCCGGCCAGAAGTTGCAACTCGCTGTCGGCCGAGCTGGCGAAGACGATGCTGCCCGGCGACTGGCCGAGATCGATCGCCTCGCCCTCGTTCTGCAAAGCTCCGGCCTGAACCGAAAGAAGATGCATCAATCTGCCTCGAAGGCCCGCTCTTCGGCGAGATCGGCCAGGAATTTGCGGAACGGCATATGGGCGGCCACGTCCTCATGCATGTCCACCAAAGCCGCGCGCACCATGTGCTGGTGGCCATTGCGCGAGGCGGCGGTTTCGGCGGCGCGGATCAGCGGCCAGTCGATGATGCCGAAGCGGCGCGCCAGATGGCCGACATTGTGGATGCCGGCGGCGACGATCCAGGGGTCGCGGTCGGCGAAGGCGCGGCGCGCCTCGCGCGCGATCTCGCGATGATTGCGCGAATAATGCCCGATGCCGACCAGCCGCATGGTGCTGTAGTTGGATTGCGAAATGGTCATCGCGGCCTCCCCTGTGCACGCCTTCGGACGGTGCTGCCGTCCGAAGGCGGCGTCAAGCGGTGCGCATCACGCGGCGGCGCGCATCAGGCTGCCGGTGATGGCCTCACGGTCGAGCGGGGCCTCGCCGATCACCACCAACGCGGTCTCGCGCGTCTCGCCTTCGTTCCAGGGACGGTCGAAATAGGCTTCGACGCGCGGGCCGACCGCCTGGATCGCGAGCCGCGCCGGCGAGCCGTCGATGGCGGCGAAACCCTTGAGGCGCAGGACGTCGTGCTGCTTCATGGTCTCGCCGATGGCGCCAAGCAGCGCCTCGCGCCCGGCGATGCCGTCGAGCCGTATCGAAAAGCTGTCGAAATCGTCGTGCTCGTGTCCTTCGCCGCCATGATCGGCCTCGTGCAGGCTGACCCGATTGTCGAGATCGGCTTCCGAGCCGATGCCGAGGCCAAGCAGGGCGCTGATTTCGACATGGCCGCGCGAGGCGCGCACCAATCCGGTGCCCGGGCGCAGGGCGGCCCGCAGTTGGGCCTCGACGGCGTCGAGCGTTTGCGCATCGACCAGATCGGTCTTGTTGAGCACCACCATGTCGGCCGAGACCAGCTGGTCGGCGAACAGCTCGCCCAGCGGGGTTTCGTGGTCGAGCATCTCGTCGGAACGGCGCTGGGCGTCGACCGCGGTCTCGTCGGCTGCGAAGCGCCCTTCGGCGAGCGCCGCGGCATCGGCCACCACCACGACGCCGTCGACCGTCACCTCACTGGCGATCTCGGGCCAGTTGAAGGCGCGGATCAGCGGCTGCGGCAATGCCAGCCCGGAGGTCTCGATGACGATGTGGTCCGGCCGGTCCGGCCGCTCGAGCAGCGCCTGCATGGTGGGGATGAAATCGTCGGCCACGGTACAGCAGATGCAGCCATTGGCCAGTTCGATCATATCCTCCTCGCGGCAGGTCTCGTCGCCGCACCCGGCGAGAATCGACTTGTCGACGCCGATATCGCCGAATTCGTTGATGATCAGCGCGATGCGCGTGCCCTTGGGCACATGCGCCAGCATGTGCCGCACGAGGGTAGTCTTACCGGCGCCGAGAAAGCCGGTGATCACGGTGGTCGGAATCCGGGTCATGCGCTGTGACCCGCATGCAAAACCGGCAGCGGGCCCAGGGCCCCGCCGGACGAAACGATAGTCATTGCAACACCCTCCGTGCGCGAAAACATCGGGCGTCATGCCCGTCGAGGTGCCGGCAGGTCTCCTGGCTCGCGGCGTCTTGGCCGCCTGTCCGCCTTCCCGGCTTGCGCCAGTGGCATCGTGGATCAGGCTCGCCGCTCACAGTTGCGGGGGCAGCCACGGATTCGGTCCCTGCTGGGTACGCCGCACCGTGTTCCCTTTTGATCCCCTTGCCGCTGCGGCGCGGGGAACCAGCACGCCCGAGTGTTTGACACGGGCCGGCATCGGCGGTCAATCAGGCCCCGAACGGAGACGATGCCCATGTATGCCTTCACCCGCGCCGAACGCGAGGCCATGGTCGAGGAATTGCGCGACGAATTGCACGAATCCTTCGACCTCCAGGTCGGCGAACTTGCGGCCGAGCTGTTGCTCGACAAGCTCATCGACCTCATCGGCCCGCAGATCTACAACCGCGCCCTGACCGATGCGCAGACGGTTCTGGCCCGACGGCTCGACGATATCGCCGAAGCCATCGTCAACCTCGAAAAGCGCGTGCCGGCGCGGCGCTGATGCCGCTTGCCAGAGGCGCGGCGCCGGGCAATCTCACCGAGAGGGAGCCGGGCGGCTCCGATTCGGTTTTCGCGAGATCGCAATGGGCTTCAACGTGCCGACGCTGGCGCCGGTCATCCTGCTGGTCGCCTCGAACCTGTTCATGACCTT
>JAEWHZ010000244.1 GCA_023387585.1 Pseudomonadota bacterium | reverse complement strand
TGCGCATCGTCGCGGAAGGCGGCGACCGCGCGCGGTTTCAGATCGACGCCCTGCCCGGCCCGGAACAGGTCGGGATGCGCCACCATGGATTTGAGCCGCGTGCCGTCCCCCAGCTCGAGGTCGACCAGCCCATGCGTGCCGTAATCGGTGACGCGATGCACCCGTGCCTGCCCCGGCTCGGCCGCGACGAGGTCCAGCGCCTCCGGCCGCACCGCCAGCAGGGCTGGGCCGTCGCCCACCGGCAATTCGGCCGAAAAACCCTCGCGGGCAAAGCTGCCATTGCTCACCGCGCCGTCGAGCAGGTTCATGGTGCCGATGAAGCCGGCGACGAAGGGCGTCTTCGGGTCGCGATAGACCACGTCCGGCCGGTCGATCTGCTCTGTGCGCCCCTCGCGCATCACCACGATGCGGTCCGCCATGGCCAGCGCCTCGTCCTGCCCGTGGGTCACGAACAGCGTCGTGATCTTGAGCCGCTGCTGGATGTCGCGCACCTCCTCGCGCAGCCGCTCGCGCAGATGCTGGTCGAGGCTGGCGAAGGGCTCGTCGAGCAGCAATATCTTGGGCTCCAGCACCAGCGAGCGGGCCAGCGCCACGCGCTGCTGCTGCCCGCCCGAAAGCTGGGTCACGCGCCGCGTGCCGTAGCCGGTCAGGCCCACCAGCTCCAGCACCGCCTCGACGCGCTGCCGGACCTCGTCCGCCGGCAGCCGCCGCAGCTTCAGCCCGAAGGCGATGTTCTTGAACACGTCCATATGCGTCCACAGCGCATGGCTCTGGAACACCATGCCCGTGGGGCGCTTCTCGGGCGGCAGGCGCGTCACGTCCTCGCCGTCGATGGTGATCACGCCCGACGACATGGTCTCGAACCCGCCCACCATGCGCAGCAGCGTCGACTTGCCCGAGCCGGACGGCCCGAGCAGGCACACCAGTTCGCCATCGGCGACCTCGAGCGAGAACGTGTCCACCGCCAGCGTGCCGCCGGGAAACACCTTGGTGACGTCGGAAATCTTGAGAACGGCCATTATCGAATTTCCTAACCCCCGAACCCGCGGGCAAAGGAGCCGCCATTGATGACGCGGCGGGCGAAGATGAGGGCGATGAAGCTCGGCACCCAGAGCAGCACGGAGAGCACCGCGCCGTACTGCACCACCATCTGGTTGTTGATGAAGGTGATCATCAGCACCGGCATGGTGCGGATGCCGGGCGCGCCGATCAGCCAGGCGCCCTCGGTTTCGTAGAAGGTGCCGACGAAGCTGAGCAGCACCGCGGCGGCGATGGTCGGGCCGGCCTGCGGCAGCGTCACCGACCAGAAGACCCGGAACGGTCCCGCCCCCACGTCGCGCGCCGCTTCCTCCATGCGCCGGTCGACGGCCTGGAAGGCGGCCACCGGAATCCAGATCATGAACATCAGCGTGCCCACGAGCTGGATGATCACCACGCCCCAGAAGGTGCCGATCAGGTTCAGTTGCAGGAAGATGGCGGCGATGGCGACCAGAAGGCCGAATTTGGGGAAGGCATGCCCGGCGAGGAAGGAGAAGAACAATATGTTCCGCCCCGGAAAGCTCATGCGCGCGAAGGCATAGGCCGCCGGCAGGCAGATCGCCGCCGAGATCAGCGTCACCACGGCCGAGAGCTGCAGGCTCAGCGTCAGCGCCGACCACACATCCGCCCGGTTCAGCGTCTGGTTCCAGAACCTGAGCCCGAATTGCTGCGGCACCACGTTGGGATAGCGCCACACCTCGGTGAAGGCCCAGGTGCCCACCACCAGCAGCGGAAAGATGATGCAGATGGTGAGCCCGATGGCGAACAGTATGCCGACGACGTCGACGCGCGCGGGCGGCTTGAGGGCGAGGGTCTGGGCCATCGTCACTTCCCCTGGTTCCGGGCCACGGCGCGCACATAGAACAGCCCGAAGCCGATGCAGAAGGCGAAGGTGATCACCGCCTGGGTGATGGCGCCCAGCGGGTCCTGCACCTCGCGGAAGGTGCGCTGCATGAAGGGGCCCATCATCTCCGGCGAGGCCGGCCCGAGCACATAGGGCAGCGTGAAGGCCGAGAAGATGCCGAGAATGGAAAAGGACAGCGCCACGAGGATGGAATTTGAAATGCGCGGCACGATGATGTGCCACAGCACCTGAAGCCGGCCGGCGCCGACATCGCGCGCCGCCTCGATGGCGGCATTGGAGACGCTGCCGAGCCCGGCGAGCAGGATCAGCACGGTCAGCGGGATATTGTCCCATACCAGCCCGATCACCGGCCCCCAGGGGGTCAGATAGGGCGTCCTGATCTTGGGCAGGCCGACCGAGTTGAGCAATATGTCCAGCATGCCGTTCGGCCCGAGCACGCGGATGAAGGCATAGGCGAGGATGATCGAGGGCACGAACATCGGAAAGATGGCCAGCGCCTGCACATAGGCCGGCAGCCGCCCGGCGGAGAAGCGCAGATAGAGCGCGATCGGCAGGCAGATGAGCAACAGGAACAGGGCGCACATGCCCGTGGTCCACAGCGTCACGCTCAGATTGTCGAGGCTGTACCGGTCGGAGAAGAAGAACACGTAGCTCGACAGGTTGAACCCGTATTCGCCGGTCTCGTCCGGCCGCCACATCGTGCGGATCACGGCGCTGATGATCGGCCAGATGACCAGCCAGGCCATCAGGGCCACCGGAACGGCGACCAGCAGGAGGCCGATCGGCCTCCTGCGTTCGCCGGTTTCGAGCAGCGGCCTTGCGGCCGTTCCGGCGGTTTCCGTCACGAATTGCGCTGAACGTTCGGCGCCACGTTCCGGTACCAGCCGTCATTGATGGCCGGTTCCCACGGCCCGCTCGGGAAGGTCGGGATCGAGGTGGGAACGATGTCGGCGAAGCGCTCGCGCAGCGCCGGGTCGACATGGTCCCAGCTCACGCCGGGGAAGCCGCCGAGCTCGGTGAGGATGGCCGACTGGATTTCCTCGGTGAGGATGAAGTCGGCGAGTTGCAGCGCTGCGTCGCGGTTGACGCCGTTGTCGATGACGATGGAGCGGGTGAAGCCGCCGACCAGCGCCAGGTCCTGCAACTGTACGAGGCCCGTCGTCTCGGGCAGCACGCCCTGGTCGATGGCCTGCAGGATCTGGTCGGACCAGACCGGGACCATGGTCACCACGCCCTGCGCGAGCAGCTGGATCGACTGGGTGTTGCCCGAGGAATAGGCGCCGCCGTCATAAAGGTGCGGGGCGATGTCCTTGAGGATTTCCCAGGTGCGGCCCAGCGTCTCCTCGGCATATTCCTCCGAGAAGTTTTCCAGCGTGAAGGCGTCCGGGTCGAGCCCGTTGGCCTGGTGGATGGCGCGGCGTACGAAATTACCGCCCGAGCCGCCGCCATCGGGGCGGTTGTAGATGAACTCGCCGGGATTGGCCTTGATCCAGGTGACGAGATCGTCCCAGGTCTTGGGCGCGTCTTCGGGGCTGAGCTTGGTGGTGTCGTAGGCCAGCAGCACCTGGCTGCCGCGATAGGGCAGCGAGTAGTCGCTGTCGAAGGCCATCGGGTTGACCTTCGAATAGTTGGAAAGCCCGGCTTCCTTCATGTTGACGTAGACGCCGGCATCGATGGCGCCGGTGGGCAGGAAGGCGTTGCCGGATTCGAAGAAGTCGGCCTGCGGGTCGGCGCCGGTCTGCTTGGCAGCGATGGCGCGTTCGCCGATGGCTTGGATGCCGGAGCTGTCGCCGGCATCGACCAGATTGATGGTGATGCCCGGATGGGCCGCCTCGAAGGCCGGCTTCACCGTATTGGCCCAGAAGTCGAAGATGTTGCTGTCGGAGCTGGTGTACCAGTCGATCACGCCCTCGGCGGCGAAGGACATACGCGGCATGATCACCATGCCGGCGGTGGCGCCGGCGGCCGAAATCAGAAACG
>JAEWHZ010000231.1 GCA_023387585.1 Pseudomonadota bacterium | reverse complement strand
AAAGGCTCAGGAGCATAGCGGCACGATCCGCATCTGGACCTTTCTGAGCGCCGAAGGCCAGTCGCCGCGCGAAGTGGTGCTGCGCGACATCATCGCCCAGTTCACCCAGGCCAATCCGGGGGTGGAGATCGTCGTCGAATCCCAGCCCTTCCAGGAGCTCGAGACCAAATTCGTCGCCGCCTCGGCGCAGAACCGCGCGCCCGACATCATCTGGATGCGCGACACCTTCCTCGACCTCGTCAACCAGCGCGACGCTCTGGCCAATCTGGACGACGAGCTGTCCGAGGACTTCCGCACCAACGTGCTGCCCGACCTCTATCCGGTCTTCGCCGAGAAATCGGTGATGGACGGCATCCGCACCTCGCTGCCGATCTGGCCCTCGCCGGCGCAGATCCTGTTCTACCGCAAGGACGCGCTCGCCGAGATCGGCCTCGAGGCCCCGCCGCTGACCTGGGACGAGTTTATCCCCATCGCCGGCCAGCTCACCAGCGGCGACCGGCTCGGCTTCGGCCTGCCCACCAACGACAACTCCGTGTCGGCCTTCATCAACATGATGACCGGCTTCGGCCCGGAGATCTTCGACGAGGCCACCGGCCAGTTCGACGTCACCGGCCCCGAGGCGAAAGAGACCGCCAATGTTGTCAGACAGCTTGTAGAGGTCGGGGCGCTGTCCTCGACCCTGCTCAACGCCATGGGCGACGACATCCAGGACCAGTTCGCCGCCGGACGCTTCGCCATCGTCCAGGCCTTCGCGCCGCGTTTCCAGCAATACAAGCAGATCGCCGCCGCCTACGATCCCGAACAGCTCGCCGTCTCGGCCTGGCCGGCCTTCGGCGATCGCCCGCCCGCCGTGCTGCTCGGACCCTACTGGACCGTCGGCATCTGGGCGCGCTCGGAGAACAAGGCGGCCGCCACCGCCTTCATCGAAACGCTCTACACGCCGGAAGCCTCGATGCAATGGGCCGAGGTGGCGGGGCTGGTGCCCGACCGGCGCTCGGTGCAGTCCGATCCGTTCTTCGCCACGCCCGAGGCGGAAAGCATCGCCGTGCTCGGTTCCTTGCTCGATGCGCCGGGCGCGCTGACCTTCCCGCCCAAGCTGCCGGACATCACCCGCGTCTTCCCGGTGATGAACACGGCCTTGCAGGAGCTGATCGGCACCGACGAGGATATCGACTCCATCCTCGAGCGCGCCAAGGCAACGCTGGGCTGGTAAGACAGAATGACCGATACCGCCATTGGGACTTCGGTGGAGTCCGCTCGCGCCCTGGACTCAGTGGCCCGCAGAACGAGGCGCGTGGGGTCGGCCCTGATCGGCCCCGCGCTCATTCTCGTCGTCGCCATCAACATCCTGCCCGCCTTCTACGGCTTCTATCTCAGCCTCAGGCGGGTCTTCTTCTTCGGCGACGAGGGCTTTGTCGGGCTGGAGAACTATGTCGCCCTGTTCTCGGACCCCTTCGCCTGGCAGGCGATCGGGCGCTCGCTGGTCTTCACCTTCGGCTCGCTCGCCATCGCCGTGCCGCTGGCCCTGGTCTCGGCCATGGGCATCCGCAGGCTCGGGCGCTGGGGCACGGTGCTGCTCACCGTCTTGCTGGTGCCCTGGGCCATGAGCCCGATTGTCGTGGCGCTGCTGTGGAAGTGGATCCTCGTGCCCTCGCCCGGCGGGCTCATCGGCGCCATCTTCTCCAGCTTCGGCGTGCCGCCGCAGGACCTTCTGACCGATCCGGTGCTGGCCATGCCGACCCTGATCGCCGTCAGCGTGTGGCGCAACTTCGCCTTCGCCGCCATCATCCTGACCGGCGGGCTCGGCCAGATCCCGAAGGACCTCTACAAGGCCGCCGCCGTCGACGGGCTCGGCGCCTGGGAAAGCTTTCGCAAGATCACCCTGCCGCTACTCGCGCCCTCGCTGCTGATCGTCGTCTCCATGCTGACCATCAGCTATTTCAACGAGGTTCAGACCATCATCGGGCTCACCGGCGGCGGGCCGATCCGCCAGACGACGACGCTCGGCTACCTGCTCTACCACACCGGCTTCATCGAGCTCGACCAGGGGCGCGGCAATGCCATCGCCGTCGTCATGTTCATGATCAACATGGCGCTCATCGCCCTCTACATCAAAATCCTCGGCAAGCAGTCGGGAGGTGCCGCATGAAACCCGGACATATCGGGGTCGCCTTCGGGTGCTTTATCGCGGCGGTCGTCGCGCTCGGGCCCATCGCCTGGGCGCTGTCGACCTCGTTCAAGCCGACCAACCGCATCTTCGCGGTGCCGCCGGAAATCATCCCCTCGACGCCGACGCTCGAGCATTATTCCCGGCTGGTGTCGGAGGGCGTCCACTGGGCCTTCCTCAACTCCGGCGGTTATGCCTTCGCCGCCGTCGCTGTGGCTCTGCTGCTCGGCACCGTCGCCGGCTATGCGCTGGCACGCTACGAGATTCCCGGCAAGAAACTGCTGCTGGTGATCTTTGTCGGCGCCATGGCCGTTCCGGGCTTCGCCGTGCTGCTGCCCACCCAGCTCATGTTCGTCGATCTGGGGCTCTACAACACCTATGTCGCCCTGCCTCTGCTCTATGCCGGGCATGTGCTGCCCTTCGCCGTGTGGGTCACGCGCTCGCATTTCACCGCCATCCCGCGCGAGCTCGAGCAGGCGGCGCAGATCGACGGCTATTCGCGCTTCGAGGCGGTGTGGAAGGTGGTTCTGCCCGGCGCCAAGCCGGCGCTGCTGGCCGCGGCGACCTTCGGGTTCCTGCATTCGTGGAACGACTACGTTACCGCGACCACCATGGTCGACACCCCCGGCCTGCGCACGCTGCCGGTGGCGCTGATCTTCTTCCAGGGCTTCCACGGCCGCGACTGGGGCGCGCTGATGGCCGGCGTCATCATCGCCACCATCCCGCCGGTCGTCATGTTCCTCCTGTTCCGCAAATATCTCATCGGCGGCTTCGCCGACGGCTCCGTGAAAGGCTAGTTCCGTGAGCACAGTTTCGCACCGGGCATCGACCGCCAAGTCGGTCCGCTTCCACAATGTCGGCAAGAGCTACGGAACCGTGAGGGCGGTGTCGGATATCGACATCGCCATCGAGCCGGGCCAGTTCGTCACCCTGCTCGGCCCCTCGGGCTGCGGCAAGAGCACGACGCTCAACATGATCGCCGGCCTCGAAATGCCGACCGAGGGCCGGATCATGATCGGCGAGCGCGACGTGACCACCGTCAAGCCGGCCGACCGCGACATCGCCATGGTGTTCCAGTCCTATGCGCTCTATCCGCATCTGACGCTTTACGAGAACATCGCCTTTCCGATGCGCGCCCGCCGCCGTCGCACCGCCGAGCCCGAGGTCGACACCAAGGTGCGCAACGCCGCGCGCATGCTCGGCCTCGAAGCCCTGCTCGCCCGCTATCCGCGCGAAATCTCCGGCGGCCAGCGCCAGCGCGTGGCGCTCGGCCGCGCCATGGTGCGCACCCCGACCGTCTACCTGCTCGACGAGCCGCTTTCCAATCTCGACCAGCAATTGCGCGTGCAGATGCGCTCCGAGCTCAAGGATCTGCACCAGCGGCTCGGCGCGACCATGATCTACGTGACCCACGACCAGTCCGAGGCCATGACGCTGTCGGACCTGATCGTCGTCATGTCCGCCGGGCGCATCGAGCAGGTCGGCACGCCGCGCCAGCTCTACGACCGTCCCGCCAACCTGTTCGTCGCCCGCTTCCTCGGCGAGCCGGGCATGAACATCCTCGAGGGCGATCTCGACGGCGGCAAGGTTTCCGGCTCCGGCTTCGCGATGCGGCTGCCCGCCGGCATCGACGCCGCGCAGCGCCGCTTGGCCGTCGGCGTGCGCCCCGAGGATCTGCAGCACGACGCGTCGGGGCAGGCCCCGATCACCGGCAAGGTGCGCACGGTCGAATATCTCGGCTCGCGCAGCCTGCTGCGCGTCGATATCGGCGACACGCTGATCTCGGCCTTCCTGCCGTCAGCCGTCGATTTCGCGCCGGGCGAGACCATCGGCCTGTCGCCCAGCGATGCCGGCAAGGTGCGCGTCTTCGATCTCGAAACCGGGGCCGCCCTGCACGGAGGCTGAAATGGAACTGAAGCTCGCCCTTGATCTCATCGCCGCCGTCTTTGCCGAAGCCCGGCGGCGCCACGCCAAGCCGCTATCGGTGATCGTCCTCGACACCGGCGGGCATCAGGTGGCCGGCGCGCGCGAGGACGGCGCCGGCTTCGCGCGTCTCGAAATGGCGAAGGGCAAGGCCTGGGGCTCGCTCGGGCTCGGCTTCGGCTCGCGCACCCTGTCCGAGCGCGTCGGCAACGCCCCCGAATTCTTCGCCGCCGCCGCCAGCCTGCTCGAAGGCCGCCTGCTGCCGGCCCCCGGGGGATTGCTGGTGCTGCGCGGCGGCGAGACCATCGGTGCGCTCGGCGTGTCGGGCGACACCGGCGACACCGACGAGGCCTGCGCCGTCGCCGCTATCACCGCATGCGGGCTCGGCTACGAGAGCTGACTACCACTCGGCGATCGAGCCGTCCTTGTGCCGCCACACGGGCGCGCGCCAGCGGTGGCCGGTTTCGGCGGCGCGGATCACGGCATCTTCGTCGACCTCGATGCCGAGCCCCGGCCCCTTGGGGATGGCGAGCATGCCGTCCTCGAAGGTGAAGCCGTGCCCCGGCAGGGTGTAGTCGTCCAGATCGCCCTGCTGGTTGTAGTGGATACCGAGGCTCTGCTCCTGGATGAAGGCGTTGTGGCAGATGGCGTCGACCTGGAGCGAGGCGGCCAGCGCGATCGGGCCGAGCGGGCAATGGGGCGCGAAGGCGACGTCATAGGCCTCGGCCCAGTGCCCGATGCGCACCA
>JAEWHZ010000197.1 GCA_023387585.1 Pseudomonadota bacterium | reverse complement strand
CTCCACCCCCGGATTGGCCTGGGTGAACTGGGCGATGATGTCGCGCAGCACCACTTCGCGCGGCGACTGGCCTTCGGCGCTCAGAAAGGTCCAGATGCGGATCGTGCCGCTATGCTCCTGAGCCTTTGCGATGCCGGACAGCGCCGGCAGCAGCATGCCGACGGCGCCGATCTTGAGGACCGTCCGGCGGTCCATCCTGGCTTTCGTCATTGTCAACTTCCTCCCATGCTTGGGTTTTCCATCCGGCTCCGGCCGGAATGCGCTACCTCTCGAGCGTGCTGAGAACCCGTGTGCGCCCATTCAGAAGATGGCGCCGCAGTTCGGCGCGCGCGCGATCTGCGTCGCGTGCGGCCACGGCATCGACGATGCCGCCATGCTCGAGCGTGATCAGTTCCCGGCGCTCGGCCAGGGTGAGAAAGCCGCGTTCGGCCGACAGGCTGCTCCACTTGAAGATGTGCGTGGTCAGCCGCCCCAGCGCCTCGCTGAGCTTGGGGTTGTGGGCGCAGGCGGCGAGCGCGGAGTGGAAGGCCACGTCCTCGCGGTCGGCATGGCTGTGGGCGAGCTCGGCGATGAGTTCCGCCTGGGCCTGGCGCAGCTGCGCCAGATCGTCCTCGCCGCGCCGGTCGGCGGCAAGCGCCGCCACTTCGCTTTCGAGCGCCAGGCGCACCTCATGCCATTCGACGAGGTCGCGCATGGTCTCGATGGCCGAAAGGCGCATCATCTCGGGCGAGGCGTCGCGCACGGCATAGCTGCCCGAGCCCTTTCGCGAGCGCACAAGGCCTTCGGCGCGCAGGCGTGCCAGGGCCTCGCGAATGCTCGCGCGCGACAGGCCGAACATGTCCACGAAGTCGCCTTCCGAAGGCAGGCGCGCGCCGTCGTCCAGCCGCCCCATGAAGGCGACGAGTTGGCGATAGGCGCTCTCCGTACGACTTTCCACTTCCATCATTTCCGACACCAATATCCGTTGACGGGCAAATTGTTGTCTGACTAGAATTGTTCTGTCAGACAGCTTGGCGATTGGCAAGCGGGAAATGTGTAAGGGATCAGATGAAAAGAATCATGGGGTCACGGCCCGGCTCGCGGATCGCCAAGGTGGAAGTGCACGAGTTCGGCTATGCGGTGGACGGGCTCGGCGTGGACGACAGCGGCAATCGCTGCGTGATGAAGGGCGTGCGCAGCAATCTCGCCGCCTTCGCCGTGGTGATCGAGACCGTCGACGGCGCGCGCGGCGAATACTGCTCGGTCCATAGCGGCAAGAACGGCGCCATGGTCGGCCAGGTGAAGGCCATCGCCCCGCAGATCCTGGGCGAGGACGCCGAGGAGCGCGAGGCCATCTACAACAAGCTCAAGCGCGTGCACCGCCACTACATGGCCATCGGGCACTCGGCGCTCGACATCGCGCTGTGGGACCTCGCCGGCAAGGCGGTCGACCGGCCGGTCTGGCGCCTGCTCGGCGGCTATCGCCAGCGCTTGCCGACCTATGCCAGCACGCTCAATGGCGGGCGGCACGGCATTCTCGACAGCATCGAGGCCTATGCCGACTTCGCCGAAGAATGCTTCGAGCTCGGCTACAAGGGCTACAAGATCCATGGCTGGGGCGAGGGCGACCCCAAGGAGGAGGCGGCGAACCTCTTGCACTGCGCCAAGCGCGTCGGCGACAGGATGGCGCTGATGTACGACGCGGCCAGCGAGTTGCAGACCTTCGCCGACGCCGTCTATGTCGGCCATGCCTGCGACGAGGGCGGCTATGTCTGGTACGAGGACCCGTTCATGGATGCCGGCTGGTCGCCCTATGCGGCGCGCCAGCTCAAGCAGTCGGTCCGCACGCCGCTGATGCTCACCGAGCAGGTGCGCGGGCTCGAGGCCAAGGCCGCCTGGATCGGCGAACGGGCCACCGACTATCTCCGCGTCGATCCCGATTACGACATGGGCATCACCGGCGCGATGAAGACGGCACATCTGGCCGAAGCCTTCGGGCTCGATTGCGAGATCCACGCCGCCGGCCCGGCGCAGCGGCACTGCATGGCGGCGATGCGGAATTCGAGCTGGTACGAGCTGTCTCTGGTGGCGCCCGGCGTCGCCAATCCGGTGCCGCCGGTGTTCGGCTCGGGCTATTCCGATGCGCTCGAGGACATAGGCGATGACGGCTGCATGCCGGTGCCGGACGGGCCGGGGATCGGCGTCGAATACGACTGGGACTATATCGAGGCCAACCGCATCGCGTTCCAGCAGTTCACGCTCAAGGATAGCGGGAATTGAGCCAGGGCTACGATTTCATCATCGTCGGCGGCGGTTCTGCCGGGTGCGTGCTGGCCAACCGCCTGTCGGCGAAAAGCACCAACCGCGTGCTGCTCATCGAAGCCGGTGTCGATCATGCGCCGGGCGAGGAGCCGGACGAGATCAAGGACGTCTATCCCTATCGCGCCGCGTTCAATTCCGCCTATCAGTGGCAGGGGCTGAACGCCTATCTGCTCCCGGTGCCGCACAACCACCCGGACCGGCCGCCGCTCAAGCCCTATGGCCAGCCCCGGGTGATCGGTGGCGGTTCGAGCATCAATGGCGAGATCGGCAATCGCGGCCTGCCGGTCGATTATGACGAATGGGCCGCGCTCGGCGCCACGGGCTGGGACTGGCAGGGCGTCTTGCCCTATTTCCGCAAGCTCGAAACCGACATGGATTATGATGGCCCGCTGCATGGCAAGTCGGGCCCGATCGCCGTCAGCCGCGTGGCGGAATCCGAGTGGCCGGGCTTCACCCGCGCCGCCGCCGGCGCCTTCTCCGCCGAGGGTTATCGCAATATCGGCGACCAGAACGGGGTGTTCGAGGATGGCTGGTTCCCGCTGTCGCTGACCACCAACCGCAAGCAGCGCATCTCGGCGGCGATGGGCTATCTCGACGCCGCAACCCGCGCCCGACCGAACCTGACCATTCGCGCCGACAGCGTGGTCGACGGGCTGGTGATGGAGTGCAGGAAGGTCACGGGCGTGCGCATCGGCGACGAGATCGTCGCGGCGAGGCGCGTGATCCTGTCCGCCGGCGCCACGCGCTCGCCGGTCTTCCTGCTGCGCGCCGGCATCGGCCCGGCCGAAGACCTCCAGCGCGCGGGCATCGCGGTTGTGCGCGACCTGCCGGGCGTCGGGCAGAACCTTCAGGAGCATCCGTCGATCGCCATGTCGTCCTGGATCAGGCCGGGCCAGCGCATGGGCGAGACGCCGCGCCGGCACGTGCAGGCCGGCCTGCGCTTCTCGTCCGAACTGCCGGGCTGCGGGCCGAGCGACATGTTTCTGGTGGTGGTGGCGAAATCGGCCTGGCATCCGGTGGGGCTGCGCGTCGGCTCGCTGTTCAGCTGGATCAACAAGCCCTATTCGCTGGGCTCCCTACGGCTGAACCCGGACGATCCGCAGGGCCATCCCGACATACGCTTCGAGATGCTGTCCGACAGCCGCGACCTCGAACGCATGAAGCTTGCGGTGCGCAAGATGCATGTCTTCTACATGACCGAGGCGCTGAAGGCGGCTTCGGCGCATCCCTTTGCCGCGACGCATGGCGCCATGGCCAAGCTGGTCGGCGAGGTCAATCTGCGCAACTGGGTGGCGACCATGGTGCCGGCGCTTTTGACCGACGGCCCGTCGAAGCTGCGCGACATGGTGATCGACAAGCTGTTCGCCGCCGGCGACGATCTCGGCCTTGCCTTGCGCGACGACGATGCGATGACGGCGCTGGTGCGCAAGCACACCGTGGTGGGTTGGCACCCGTCCTGCACCTGCCGCATGGGCGCGGCGGACGATCCGCAGGCGGTGACCGACCCGCGCACCGGTCAGGTGCACGGCATCGACAACCTCCATGTCGTCGATGCGTCGAGCATGGTGCGCGTGCCGCGCGCCAACACCAATTTGCCGACCATCATGCTGGCCGAAAAACTCGCCGACGGCATCCTTGCTGCCGGCTAGAGCATTTCCTGTTTGTCGCGTTTCCGAACCGCAAAAGTGGTATCCACTCTTGCCGGAAACGTTCTAGATATCAAAGCTTTGCGGCAGGATCACCAGGTCGCGGATGGTGACGTTGCGCGGGCGGGTGAGCATGAACAGCACGGCATGCGCCACCTCGACCGGCTCGATCAGCCCGCCGGCGGCCTTTTCGCGCTCCAGCCGCTCGGGCGACCAGTCGGACAGCAGCGGGGTGACCACGGGGCCGGGGGCCACGGCGCCGACGCGCAATCCGTGCGGCGCCACCTGGCGGCGCAGCGTGTGCATGAAGGCCTGCACGGCGTGCTTGGAGGCGGTGTAGACCGGCTCGTGCACTACCGGCACCAGCCCGGCGACCGAACTGGTCATGATGATGTCGCCGGATTTGTTGGCGATCATGTGGCCGAGCACGGCATGCACCGAGCGGAAGGCGGCGTTGACGTTGAGGTTCAGCATGCGGTCCCAGGCGTCGGGATCGCCCTCGGCCGCCTGGCCGCCGACATAGGCGCCGGCATTGGCGTGGAAGATGTCGAGCTTTCCGGCCTTTTCGAGGATGGCGGGCAGCATGCCGGCGAGGCTTGCGGGGTCGGTCAGGTCGATGCGCAGCGCGATGGCGCGCTTGTCGAGGCCGGCGATGGCGGCGGCCAGCCGGTCGGCGTCACGATCGACGAAAAACACCGTGGCGCCTTCGGCGTGCAGGAGCCTGGCGGTCTCGAGCCCGATGCCCGATGCCGCGCCGGTGACGGCGGCGACCTTGCCGTTGAGCTGGTCGGTCATGAAGTTCCTCCCTTTGTGCGTTGGTTCAGGCTACGGCGTAGCCACCGTCGACGGGCATGATGGTGCCGGTGACGAAGCCCGCCAGCGGCGAGCACAGGAACAGCGCCGGCGGCACGAGGTCTTCCGGCGTGCCCCAGCGTCCCATGGGCGTGCGCCCCAGCAATCCGGCGCTGCGCGACGGATCGGCCTGCAATTCGGCGGTCAGCGCCGTGGCGATCCAGCCCGGGGCGAGGGCGTTGACGCGGATGTTCTCGTCCGCATAGGCCAGCGCCAGCGATTTGGTGAGCTGGGCTATGCCGCCCTTGCTCGCGGCATAGCCGGGCACGCGCGCGCCGCCGAAAAAGCTCAGCATCGAGGCAGTGAGCAATATGGCGCCACTGCCCGAAGCGGCCAGCAGCGGCCGGGCGGCGGCGCAGCAGCGCATCGAGCCGGACAGGTTGACGTCGAGCACGGCGTCGAAGGTTTCCGGCTCGTGCTCGGCGTCGCGCAGGATGATGCCGGCGGTGACCACCAGCGCGTCGAGCGTTCCGAGCCCGGCGATGGTCGCCTTCACCGCCTCGGCATCGCGCACGTCGAGCGCCAGCGCCTCGGCGCCGGGCAGGCTGGCGGCGATGGCGTCGCGCTCGGCCTCGTTGCGGCCGGTGGCGATGACATCGGCCCCGGCACCGGCAAAGCCGCGGGCCAGCCCGGCGCCGATGCCCGAGGCGGCGCCGACCACCAGAACACGCTTGCCGGCATAAAAAGGCTCGGCCCAGCCGGCCGGCAGGTCAGCGGACGAACTGGTCGACATAATCGGCTCCGAGCCCGACTTTTTCGTAGTGCGCACGGCACATGTCGATCTTGGTGAACGTGTCCTCGTAGCCGATATGGCGATCGTTCTCGTCGAGATAGATCATCGAGCCGGTGATGTTGAAGAAGGTGATCATCTCCTCGCAATCCTCGGGGACGATCAGGGTGTGAATCTCGCCCGGCGGCTCGAAGACATAGGAGCCGGTCTCGGCCACCCAGTCATGCTCGCGATAATGCCAGCGTCCGCGGATGACGTAGCCATGAACGGGGTTGGGATGCAGGTGCCGCGACAGGATGCCGGAGCGGCGCACGCGCAGAAGGTTGCACCATTGCCCGGCCAGCGTGTTGAGCATCAGCGGGCGGAACCACACCCCTTCGACCTGCGGCACCCAGACGCGCTCGTCCTCGGGCATGGCGGTGACGGCGATTTCCGGCGGCGACAGCCGGTGAACGGTGCCACGCGTATCCTTGTACATGAGCGATCTCCTTGAAACCCGCTCCGACACTTGGCACCGGGCGATGGCGAAGGCAAGCCGGCCCGGACGCGGCGGGGCGACAGGCGCATTGACAAGCCGGCGATCTGGTATGGTAGTTTGCGCCACCATGGGCGGCCGGCATTGCAGCCGGGCGCAAACGGCCCGCCGGACCTCGTATCGGCCGGGCAAATCCGGGAAGAGGTTCATGCGGAAAAAATACGCCCTTGTCGGCACGGGCAGCCGGGCGCGGATGTTCTACGGCGCCATTCTGGGCGCCCATGCCAACAATGCCGAGCTGGTCGGGCTGTGCGACACCAACGCGGTGCGCATGGACTATACCAACCGGGTGATCGCCGACGAATATGGCGGCCAGAAACTGCCGACCTACGGGCCCGACCAGTTCGCACAGATGCTGACGGAAACCGAAACCGACACGGTGATCGTCACCTCGATCGACCGCACGCATCACCGCTACATCATCGCCGCGCTCGAAGCGGGCCGCGACGTCATCACCGAAAAGCCGATGACGACTGACGCCGCCAAGTGCCAGGAAATCCTCGACGCGGTGAAGCGCACCGGCCGCTCGGTGCGCGTCACCTTCAACTACCGCTACGCCCCGCACAATTCGGCCGTGCGTGAGCTGATCGCCTCGGGCGCCATCGGCCAGGTGTTCTCGGTGCATTTCGAATGGCTGCTCGACACCAGGCACGGCGCCGACTATTTCCGGCGCTGGCACCGCGACAAGCGCAATAGCGGCGGGTTGATGGTGCACAAGTCGACGCACCATTTCGACCTCGTCAATTTCTGGCTCGGCTCGCAGCCGCAGACCGTGTTCGCCATGGGCGACCTGCGCTTTTACGGCCGCGCCAATGCCGAGGAGCGCGGCGTGTTCACGCCCTATACCCGCACCACCGGCGTCGAGGCGGCGCGCAACGATCCCTTCGCCATCGACCTGACCGGCAATCCGGTGCAGAAGCAGCTCTATTGGGAGGCCGAGGCCGAGGACGGCTATCAGCGCGACCAGAACGTGTTCGGCGACGGCATCTCCATCGAGGACACCATGTCGGTCATGGTGCGCTACAGGAACCGCGCCGTGATGACCTATGCGCTCACCGCCTATTCGCCGTGGGAAGGCTACAACGTGTCCTTCAACGGTTCGGGCGGACGCATCGAATTGATGGTGCGCGAGACCTCCTACATCAATGCCGGCCAATCCTCCGACAAGGAAGGCGCGGCCGAGGACATAAAGCTCTACCATTTCCCGCTGCATGGCGAGGGGCGCGTGGTGCCGATCACGCGCGGCGAGGGCAGCCATGGCGGCGGCGACATTTTGATGCTGCGCGACATCTTCGGACCGGAGCCCGATCCGGACAGCCCGTTCAGCGCCTCGCACCGTGATGGGGCGATGTCGATCCTCACCGGCATCGCCGCCAACCAGTCGTTCCAGACCGGGCTGCCGGTCGATGTGGACACGCTGGTGCGGCTGTAGCGGACGGGCGGATGTCGGACACCGAGGCGGCGGGCGAGGGCGAGGCCGGTACGGAAACCATTGCCGGCCGGCTCGTCGCGGCATTGCGCGAGGATATCGTCAAGCTGCGTCTGCGGCCGGGCGACGCCATCTCGGAAAGCGACGTGGCCGAGCGCTTCGGCATCTCGCGCCAGCCGGCGCGCGAGGCCTTCATCCGCCTCGCGCAGCAGGGCCTGCTGAAGATCCGCCCCAAGCGCGCCACGGTGGTCAAGAAAATCTCCGCCGACGGCGTGCGCCAGTCGCGCTTCATCCGCGAATCCATCGAGGTCGAGATCGTGCGAAGGCTGGCACGCGGCGGCTCGCGCGCCATCGAGGCGCGGCTCAACGGGCTGATCGCCGAGCAGGAAGAGGCGCCCGACATGGCGGGTTTCCACGCGGCCGACGAGCTGTTCCACCGCATGCTGGCCCGGCTGGCGGGGGTGGAATATGCCTGGCAGCTGATCGAGGACCACAAGATCCAGCTCGACCGGGTGCGCTATCTCACGCTCGGCGTCGCCAGCCAGCAGCGCGCCGTGGCCGAGCACAAGCGGATCGCCGAGACGGTGGGGCAGGGCGACGAGGTGGCGGCGGAAGCGGCGATGCGCGCCCATCTGGCGCGGGCAGAAGTGCTGTTGCGGCAGACCATCGCCGGGTTTCCGGAGTATTTCTCCGATGAGGATGACGACGATTCGGCAGGAGACTGAATGATGAAGACGCGCATTCTGGGCAAGACCGGCTATGCGGTATCCGAGATCGGGCTGGGCTGCTGGCAGCTCGGCGGCGATTTCGGACCGGTGGGCGACGACGAGGCGCGCGCCATATTGGAGGCAGCCGACCGGCTCGGCGTCACCTTCTGGGACACGGCGGACGTCTATGGCGACGGGTTGAGCGAAAGCCGCATCGGCGCGCATGACAAGCCGGCCGGGGTTCGGGTCGCGACCAAGCTGGGGCGCTCGGGCGCGCTGTTTCCCGACCAATACACCAAGGACGGCGTGCGCAGGAGCCTTGCCGCCTCGGCCGGGCGGCTCGGCGTCGAAACGCTCGACCTGGCGCAATTGCACTGCGTGCCCACCCCCGTTCTGCGCGACGGCGCCATTTTCGGCTGGATGGACGAATTGCGCGCCGAGGGGTTGGTGCGCCACTGGGGCGCCTCGGTCGAGACCATCGAGGAAGCGCTGATCTGCCTCGAACAGGAAGGCTTGGCGAGCCTCCAGATCATCTTCAACCTGTTCCGCCAGGACGCCGCCGCAAAGCTGCTTCCCTTGGCGCGCGAGCGCAATGTCGGCATCATCGTGCGCCTGCCGCTCGCCAGCGGGCTCCTGTCCGGGCGCTACGACAAGTCCACCCGCTTCACCGCGCAGGACCACCGCACCTACAACCGCGACGGCCAGGCGTTCTCGGTCGGCGAGACCTTTTCCGGCCTGCCCTTCGAGGCCGGCGTCGAGCTGGTCGAGGAGCTCAAGGAGATGGTGCCGGCCGATGTCGCGCTGGCGCAACTGGCGCTGCGCTGGATCCTCGATCATCCCGCCGTGTCGACCATCATCGCCGGCGTCACCCGCCCGGCCCAGCTCGAAGCCAATGTCGCCGCCGCCGACCTCGCCCCGCTCGGCACCGTGCTGCACGAAAAGCTCGCCTCCTGGTACGAAACCCGCGTCCGCCCGCTGGTGCGCGGCGGGATTTGAGGGTCCATCTCTAGCCGCCCGCTTTCGCGCCACCTAAGTAGCAGGGCGAAACACAAAAAGCAGCGGAACCAGCATGACCCACCCCGCCTTCGACCTCGTGCGCGAGGACACGATCCCGGAAATCAATTCCGTGGCGCGCCATTACCGGCACAGGAAGACGGGCGGGGAGGTGCTCAGCCTCGTCAATGACGACGAGAACAAGGTGTTCGGCATCACCTTCAAGACGCCGCCCGAGGATTCGACCGGCATCGCCC
>JAEWHZ010000196.1 GCA_023387585.1 Pseudomonadota bacterium | reverse complement strand
CCGTGCCGGCCTCGCCTGGAACCCGGGCGGTGGCTTCGCTTCGAGCGCCAACCTCGAGGTCAACTCGGAAGGCGGCTGGCGCACCGAGTTCAACGCTTCGAAGTCCTTCAACTAAGGTCTTCGCGGTCTCGAATCGGAAGGCCCGGCTTTTGCCGGGCCTTCTTTTTTGCCCGCCCGCCTTTGAGGTCGTCCCGACATGCGTGTAGCGAGGATAGCGTTCGGCGCCGGCGTGCTGCTCATGAGCGCGGCACCTGTCTTTTCGCAACCGGTTCCGGTGGACGCCGGCAGCATCGTCTCGCTGCCTGACGGACCGCGCGGACGGGGCGTGGCGGTGCCGCCCGCCGCGAGCGAGGCGCAGCTTGCCGAGCCGTTCATCATCGCAAGCCGTGACGAGCCCGGCGGCACGATCGTCGTTTCCGGCAATGTACCGTCGCAACGCGTGATCGCGGCCCGCGATGGTCTCGATATCGGCGCCCTGAGCTACGATTCCGGCTCGGCGCTGGGTTTTTCCGGCTTTGCCGCCTTTGCCATCGCACTGCTCGAAGAGCTGGATAGCGGCCGGGCCAGCCTGCGGGCGAATATTCTGACGATCGAAGGCATCGCGCCCGATGCGGCTGCGGGTGAACGCATATCGGCCCTGCTGGCCGAACCGCCTCGGGGTCTCGTGCTGGCCACGGCGCTGATCGACGTGGCGGAAGCGCCCGAGCCGGCCGAACAGGCGGACGGGGAAGGGGACGAGGACATCGCCGCCGAGCCCGAAGTGCAGGAGCCTGAGGCGGCGCAGGCGGACGATGTGGATTCCGGTGAAGTCGAGCAGGCAGAATCGGAGCAAGAGGAACCGGAGCAGGCCGAGCCAGCGCAAACAGAACCGGTCCAGGCGGAAGCGGCGCCCGAGCCGAGCGCGACCTGCCGCGAGGTGCTGGCGGAATTCTCGTCGCGCAATTCCATCCTGTTCAATTCGGGATCGGCGACGATCAGCGCCGAATCCTCGGCCGCGCTGACCGAGCTGGCGCAGGACATCATCGCCTGCGGTGACGTGCCGATCTATATCGAGGGCCACACCGATTCCGACGGCGATGACGGGCGCAATCTGATCCTTTCCGTGGAGCGCGCCGAGGCCGTGGTCGCGGCCATGGTTTCGCTTGGCATCGATCCGGCCCGGCTCTACGCTGTCGGCTATGGCGAGAGCGAGCCGATCGCCGACAACGCCACGCAAGAGGGCAAGCGGCAGAACCGCCGCATCGTCATCCTCGCCGAGGACCGTTACGCCAATCCGTGAGGGGCGATGTGAGCGTCTATCTGTTCCTGTTCTCGCAATACTGGCTGCTCGCCTGCGCCGCGCTGGCCTTGGGGATCGTCGCCGGATATCTCGCCGAGCCGGTGCGCGGATAGCATGGATATACCCGCCCATCCCGTTGAAACGGCTCTGCTTTTGCTGGCGATGTTCGCGCTCGGCATTCTGGTCGGCCGGGCGCTGAAGCGCATCGCCTCGGCCGATGCCGGGCCGCCGCAACCGCAACAGGAAATTCTCAGCGAGAGCGAGCCTGCGCCACGGCGCGCACGAAATCGAAAATCGGCCCGACCTCGGCCGGATCGTCGAGCAGCGCCGGAAACCCCTGACCAACCAGCGTGATCGCTTCCGCATCCGGCCGCCGCGCCGCCATCTGCTCAAAGGTCTCGCGCCGCAGCTGATCGGAAAGCTGGGTGCGGGCCAGCAGCAGGGGGACGTGCGCGAGCGCATCGAACAGCGGCCATTGCGCGCTGAGAACGTCGTCCAGCCCGATGCCCTGCAAGGCGCGCACCAGCCGCCTGTCGAACAGCGGCACCGGCCGGCCGCGACGCGTGAAGGCGTGCATGCGGAGCGTCAGCCGCGCGAGCTCGGCTTCGCTGGCGCCGGGATAGTCGCTCGCCAGCATGCGCCGATAACCGGCACGGATGGCCTCGGCCCCGCGCAGCCGGGCGATGTGATCGAGATTGTTGCGCAGCCGGACGACGCCGCGCGTGTCGGTGACCGGGCCGGCATCGATCAGCACGGCGCCCGCGATCAGCGTCGGATGGTCCATCGCCAGCGTCATCGCGACCTGCCCGCCATAACCCTGACCGATCATGATGGACGGGCCGAGCCCGAGGGCGGCCATCACCGCCATCACGTCGCGCGCATCCTGCGGCGAGGCGTAGCGGCGCGCATCGCGCCGCCGGCCCGAACGCCCCCTTCCTTGCAGATCGATGACGACGACCGGCCAGCCGCCGCCCAACAGGCGCTCGGCCAGCGACACGAACATGCGGAAATCGAGCATGTTGCGCACATAGCCGCCAAGGCAGACGAGCGGCGGCACCGGGCGGGCGAGATCGCCGCCGACATGCACCGCGACCGTCTCGTCGGCGCGGCCGACACGGATGGTGCGCACCGGCATCTCGGCATGCGGCGGATGATCGTCGGGAGTCCAGCGCGTGAAGAACATGGCGGCATTTAAGGCGTTCGCGGCGAGGCTGGATAGGCTTTTCTCGATCAGCGGATCGAGCGCATCGCATCGGCGACGGTGATGGGGTCCTCGCCGAGCAGGTGCCGGTAGACGAGATAATTGCCCAGCACGCGCTGCACGTATTTGCGGGTTTCCTGGAAAGGAATCTGCTCGACCCAGACGATCGGGTCGACGCCGCCGCGCGGGTCGCCGAAGCGGGTCAGCCAGCGATTGGCGTTGCCGGGGCCGGCATTGTAGGCGGCGGCGGCGAGCAGCAGCGAGCCGGAATAGCGCTCGAGCTGGGTCGACAGATAGGTGGAACCGAGCAGCACGTTGTAGCCCGGATCGCTGGTCAGCCGGGCGGCGGCATAGTCGAGGCCGAGCTGGCCGGCCACCTCGCGCGCCGTTCCGGGCATCAGCTGCATCAGCCCGCGCGCGCCGGCATGCGAGACCGCATCGCGCTGGAACAGGCTTTCCTGCCGCGCCACGGCGAACACGGCCGCGCGTTCCGCCGCGAAGCGGGCGCTGCTCGGCAGGCCGGCGCGGGTGAAGCTGAACTCGTCCATCGGCATGCCGGCGCGTTCGGCCGCATCGGCGATGGCGATGGTGACATTGTGCAGGCCCAGCCGCTCCGCCAGCCGCGCGGCGGCGATCCTGTCGCCCGGCGCGC
>JAEWHZ010000028.1 GCA_023387585.1 Pseudomonadota bacterium | reverse complement strand
GGAGGCAGCCCGGCTCAGCTCGAGCCGGCGCCGTCCTGGCGCACGAAGGCGATGCGCAGCATGTTGGTGGCGCCGGGGGTGCCGAGCGGGACGCCGGCGGTGATGGCGATGCGGTCGCCGGGGCGGGCAAAGCCTTCCTGATAGGCGATGACGCAGGCGCGATCGACCATGTCCTCGAGGCTGACCGCGTCCTCGGTCTGCACGCAATGGATGCCCCACACCACCGACAGGCGGCGGATGGTGCGAAGATTGGGCGACAGCGCGATGATCGGCTTGGCGGGCCGCTCGCGGGCGGCGCGGATGCCGGTGGAGCCGGACGAGGTGTAGGTGACGATGGCGGCCAGATCGAGCGTTTCGGCGACCTGGCGGGTGGCGGCCGAGATGGCGTCGGCGGCGGTGGCCTCGGGCTCGGTGGCCTGGGCGCGGATGATGCCGCGGTAATTGGTGTCGTTCTCGACGGCGACCGCCACGCGGTCCATCATCGACACCGCCTCGACCGGATACTGGCCCGCAGCGCTTTCGGCCGACAGCATGATGGCATCGGCACCCTCGAACACGGCGATGGAGACGTCCGAGACCTCGGCGCGGGTCGGCACGGGCGAGGAAATCATCGATTCGAGCATCTGGGTGGCGACCACCACCGGCTTGCCGATGCGCCGCGCCATGCGCAGCATCTTCTTTTGCAGGCCCGGCACGGTCTCTATGGGCAGTTCGACGCCGAGATCGCCGCGCGCCACCATGAAGGCGTCGCACAGCTTGATGATCTCCTCGAGCCGCTCGATGGCCTGGGGCTTTTCGATCTTGGCCATGACGCCGGCGCGGCCCTGGACGATCTTGCGTACGTCGATGATGTCTTCGGGGCGCTGCACGAAGCTGAGCGCGATCCAGTCGGCATCGACCTTGAGCGCTTCGAGCAGATCGGCGTGGTCCTTCTCGGTCAAGGCGCCGACGGGTAGCAGGGTGTCGGGGAGCGAGACGCCCTTGCGGTCGGTCAGATGGCCGCCATAGATCACCTCGGTCTCGATGACGCCGCCGCCGACGCGGGTGGCCCTGAGCTGGAACTTGCCGTCATCGAGCAGCAGGCGGTCGCCGACCGAGACGCTTTCCATGATCTCGGGATGGGGCAGGAAGACGCGTGCGTCATTGCCCGGCGCCTCGTCGGAATCGAGGGTGAAGCTGCGGCCGGCGACGATCTCGGCGCCGCCATCGGCGAAGCGGCCGATCCTGAGCTTGGGGCCCTGAAGGTCGACCAGGACGCCGAGCGGGTGCTTGAGCCGGGCTTCGACCGAGCGGATGCGCGCGGCGGTCTGGCGCATCAGCTCGTGGCTGGCATGGCTCATATTGATGCGGAAGACGTCGGCGCCGGCGCGGGCCAGGGCTTCGATCATCTTCTCTTCGTTGCTGGCGGGGCCGAGCGTGGCGACGATCTTGACGCGGCGGTGACGCTTCATGGGCGTGGGATCCCTTTTACTGCGGAGCGTCCTGCTCGCCCGTTTCCGGGTCGACGAGCAGCAGCGGCTCCTCTTCCTCGAGCCCCTCCGGTCCGATCACGCTGGAAGACTGACCCGGCTCGGTCAGCTGCAGCGTCCAGTCGGTACGCTCCTGGGTGTCGATTTCGAAGAAGCCGGTGCGCTCATAGCCGCGCGCCAGGCAATCCTCAACCCCGAATATTGTGAAGCTTTCGTCACGGGTGCACATGAAATAGGTGCCGTTCCACTCCCCGCCCCCGACATCGTCGGCGGCGTAGATGTAATAATAGCGCGCCGGCAAGTCGCCCTGATAGAGCACGCGGCACTCGCCCGGCGGGGCCTGCCACCAGCCTTCCGACTGCCAGCCGCGCTCGGCGCGGTAGCCGAGCGCGATGGAGACGAGGTTGACGGTCTCGTTGCACACGCGCAGATCGGCGCGCGCCGGCGCCGTCACCGCGAACAGGGCGCCGAACGCCGCGAGGAAAAGCAATACTGGGCGCAGCACGTGCGGTCCGATGGTCATCGCCGAAATGAGGTCCCCGATTGAACGCGAGATGTGCGCAAGTCAATCGGTATCCACGGGATTTGACCGAATTGCGGGGCGCAAGGGCATAGCGGTGTGAATTGGCGCCTTAAGCCGCTTGATCGCCGGCCCCGGCTGCGGTTCAAGCATGCGGTTTGCGGAACGCCGAGAGGAAATCTTCAATGTCGGTCGAAAGTGTCGCCCAGGACCAGCTTCGCGCCTTTATCGAGCGCATCGAGCGCATGGAGGAGGAGAAGGCGGCCATCGCGTCGGACATCAAGGAGATCTATGCCGAGGCCAAGGGCAACGGCTTCGACACCAAGGTCATCCGGCAGATCATCCGCATCCGCAAGCAGGACGCCAGCGAGCGCCAGGAGCAGGAGGCGCTGCTGGAGCTCTATATGGCGGCGCTGGGCATGAGCTACGCGCCGCCCGAGAGCTGATCATTCCCCGACGAGGGCGAAGCGCTCGAGCTTGATCGAGCGGCGCTGGCCGTCGGTGGAGCGCGGGCCGGGACGCACGGCGTCGGGGAAATCGAAGACGATGCGGATCGCTTCGCGACCCTCGAGGGCCCGGGCGGGGATGGGGAAGCGCGAATGCCCCGTCTCGTTGCGCTCGAGGCGCAAGGTGCCGATGGGGATGTCGTTGGCATAAACGACGACGCGCTGCGCGCCGGTGTCGGGCAGGTCGACGGCGGTGGCGGTGAAATCGAAGGCCAGTTGGGCATCGGTCAGTCCGGCCGGGGCGAGATAGAGCTGGGCGCTGGTGCCGACGGCGTGCAGGCCGTCGCCGGCGGGGCCCTGCCAGCCGCAGGGGCGCAGCTCGCGCGAGGGCGGGGTGTTGGTGGTGAGCTCGACCACCGTGCCGAGCTCATAGGTGCCGGCGACCGGCTGCGGCAGGCAGGTGGTGCTGCGGGCGATGTAATAGGCGCGGTAGATATCGGGCACGCGCGGGTTGAGGGCTTGCCAGAAGATGACGAGCTCGATGAGCCCGATGATCCCGGCCAGCGCGTAGAGCGCGTAAAAGCCGGTGGAGAAGGGGCGGGGCTCAGACCAGCGCAAGATGGCCTCCGAACCAGCCCAGCGTGGTGAAATAGCCCGAGACGACGAGCAGCGCGCAGATTGCGGCGGCAGCGTAGCGGTTGCGGCCGGCCAGCTCGCTCGCCAGCAGGACGATGGGGGCGAGCGCCGACATGAAGCGCAGCATGGAGGCGAGCCCGGCGGACAGGGGCAGCAGCACGCAGATGAGGCAGAACAGGGCTTCCGGCCAGCGGCGGCGCCAGGCGAGCAGGCCCGTCATCGCGAGGCCGGACAGGGCGGCGAAAGCGAGGACCTGCGACGGCGTCGGCCAGAAACCGTGTTCGGGCATGCGTATCAGCCCTTCGAAGAGATAGGCAAAGGGGTTGCCGACGCTGCGCCCCCAGGCGATCTGCACATGCGAGAAGGCGAGCCCGTCGCCGATATGGAGGACGAGAAAGGCCATATAGGCGAACAGGCCGAGCGGGGCGACGAGGACGGCGAGCACGAGGGTGGGGCGCAGCAGGATGGCGGGCAGCAGGGTGCGCCAGGTGCCGCCGGCGGAGAAGTGGTCGAGCACGATCCTGAGCATGAGCGCGAGCGTCGCGAAGACGCCGACGATGCGGGTGGCCGATAACAGCGCGACGGCGAAGCCGGCTTCGACATAGGCCGAACGCGACAGGGCGCGGAATGTCCACAGGGTGAGAAGGAGGAACAGCACCTCGGTGAAGAAGGTGGTGAAATAGACGGCGAAGGGGCCGGCCAGCACATAGGCGGCGAAGACGGCGTAGGCGTTGCGGTTGCGCCCCAGCATCGGCCAGGCCGTGAGCACGGCGATGAAAGACAGGGCGAGCGAGAGGAGGGTGGCGACCCAGATGGTATCGAGCGGCACCACATGCGCGATCAGGCCGACAATCATCGGATAGAGCGGGAAGAAGGCCCAGTTGCCGGCGGCGGTGCGGCCGGGCACGGGGAAGGGATCGTAGCCGGTTTCGGCGAGGCGCAGATACCACTGGCAATCCCAGCGGCAGAAGCTGGCGGCGATCTGCGCGATATCGGCATCGGGCAGGGCGGCGCGGAAGCCCAGATAGCGCACCACCAGCCCGGCGAGAAGCGCGACGGCCGGCACGAGCCAGACGAAGGCCGGGAACGCGGCGCGTGACGGCAGCTCCAACGGTCCATCTCCTGGGACTTTTGCGCATGAGGCTAACGCGGCGCCGGGGTGGCGGCAAGCAGCCGGCATTGAACGTCGGCATGGAACTCTGGCGTGCCATGCCTGTTGTGCTGCGTTATTCTGCCAGGATCGCCGCGATGATCGAGCCCGTGCCTTTGCCCATCTCCGAGCGGATTGCGGGCCATGTGGCGCCGCTTCTCGCCGTGGTGGTGCCGACCTTCAACGAGGCCGGCAATATCGAGCTGCTTTATGACCGGCTGGCGGCGGCGCTGGTCTCGGTGCCCTGGGAGATGATCGTCGTCGACGACGACAGCCCCGACGGCACGGCCGAGCGCGTCAACGAACTGGCGCGCATCTTTCCCAATGTGCGCGGGCTGCGGCGCATCGGCAGGCGCGGGCTGTCCTCGGCCTGCATCGAGGGCATGGCGGCGACGGCGGCGCCCTATGTGGCGGTGATCGACGCCGATTTGCAGCATGACGAGGCGATATTGCCGCGCATGCTCGATGCGGCGCTCGGCGGCGCCGAGCTGGTGGTGGGCTCGCGCTTTGCCGCCAGCGGCTCCGCCGGCGAGGGGCTGAGCGCGGTGCGGCTGAAGGCGAGCGAGATGGCGACGCGCATGGCCGGCATGGTGGCCCATGGCCGGGTGAGCGATCCGATGAGCGGGTTCTTCCTTGTCCGGCGCGACGTCTTTCTCGACCTCGCGCCGCGTCTGGCGCCGGAAGGGTTCAAGATCCTGCTCGATCTGCTGGTCAGCGCCGAGCGCGCCGGCATGACGCTGCGGATCGCCGAAATCCCCTACAGGTTCCGTCCCCGTCATGCCGGCGAGAGCAAGATGAGCCCCTTGATCGCCGTGCAGTATCTGGGGCTGTGGGCCTCGAAGCTCACCGGCGGGCTGCTGCCGCCGAGTTTTTTGCTGTTCGCGCTGGTGGGCGGGCTGGGCGTCGGCGTGCATCTGGGCGTGCTGCAGATGCTGACGGCGGGGCTGGGCATGGATTTCGTGCCGGCGCAGATCCTTGCGACGCTGACCGCGATGACCAGCAATTTCCTGCTCAACAACGTGCTGACCTATGCCGACCGCAGACTGAAGGGGCGGCGGCTATGGACGGGGCTGCTGGGGTTCTACGCCATCTGCTCGCTGGGCGGGCTGGCCAATGTATCGATCGCGACGCTGATCTATGAATGGAACCACATGACGCTGGTGGCGGGGCTGGCCGGCGCGGTGATGAGCTCGGTGTTCAACTATTCGGTGACGCGGGCGGTGACGTGGCGGTGATGGGGGCGTCGCGGTGTCGTGCGGTCGGCGCCGGGCGCGAACGCTCTGCGTGTCACCCCGGGCGAAGGCCCGGGGGCCATCACGAGGGGGTGCGCCTGAAGCGCCATCGTGGCGGTTGATGGCTTCGGAGGTGACAGCCCTTGCGTAGGCTACCCGATCAGGCCGGCGGCCTTGTCGAGGGCGGACTGGTCGTAGCCGACGGCCTTGAGGGCAGTGGCGACGATGCCGGTTTTGTCGAGCCCGGCGGCGGTGTACATGTCGGCCTGGGTCGCGTGCTCGACGAAACTGTCGGGGATCATCAGCGGGCGGAAGCGCAGCTTGCCGTCGAGCAGGCCGTTGGCGGTCAAGAAGGTCGCCACATGGCTGCCGAAGCCGCCCAATCCGCCTTCCTCGATGCTGACCAGCACGTCGTGGCTTTCGGCGAGGCGGGCGACCAGCTCCTCGTCGAGCGGCTTCATGAAGCGTGCATCGGCGATGGTGGGATTGAAGCCGAGGGCAGCGAGCTTTTCGGCGGCGCCGAGCGTCTCGCCGAGCCGGGTGCCGTAGCTGAGCAGGGCGATGGACGAGCCTTCGCGCAGGATGCGGCCCTTGCCGATCTCGAGCACCGAGCCGTGCTGGGGCATGTCGACGCCCTCGCCGTCGCCGCGCGGATAGCGGAAGGCGATGGGCCCCTTGTCATAGGCGGCGGCGGTGGCGACCATGTGCTTGAGCTCGGCCTCGTCGCCGGGCGCCATCAGCACGAAGCCGGGAACGGCGCCGAGATAGGCGTTGTCGTAATTGCCGGCATGGGTGGGGCCGTCGGCGCCGACATAGCCGGCGCGGTCGAGCGCGAAGCGCACCGGCAGGCCCTGGATGGCGACATCGTGGATCACCTGGTCG